>JBFWRO010000057.1:0-10272 GCA_050248865.1 Thermomicrobiales bacterium
GAACAAGATCTCGGGAGAACCGGCTCGGTGGCTGGAAAAGTAAACCTGAGCCGGGACGAAGATGCGTTCGAGAATCAGGTGATTCGCGTTGCCTTGCGGCGAAAAGCTTGCCGATTGCGCGAGAATAGAGGAGTCGATGCCTTCGCCCTCGAACAAGGGTGTGGAATCAGACTCGACCGCAACGGGAGACGACTCCGATGTGTCTTGGGCGACCGCGGCGCTTCCAGATGTCAGATATGACAAGACAAGCACGAACCCGAAACAGGGCAACGCCACACGCCGCATCGTTCGCTCCTCTATCGATCGCCTACGTAGACTTTTTCGTAATCTATCATAAAGTCTGTGCTAAAGCGATCCTTAGCGTAAGAAACCCTGAATATCCGGAGTCTCGGATTGTTTCCTTCTCTCATCTTTCCTCTGGACGAATGACGACCAGGGTCCGTATAGAAGCCACTCCAACAATTCACGATGGCTTGGGTCGAACGAGCAACCGGTTCTGGGCATCGACATCGACGAGAAAAAGGCGGCGAAGTACCCCTTCCCGGACCACATTTTGAATGGAGCCTGGCCGCCAGTGCGCCTGGCAGATGGCACGGTGCAGAGACCGTAGGGTGAAAGGGCAATGACAAAAGGGTCACTGCAACTCGACTGCCAGAACGACGGTTTCCTCGAGCAGGCGGGTGACGTGGCCTTTGCCGTCGACATCTTCGAGCAGGAGCAGGTCACCGGGCCGGAATATGCGAGTTTCGCCGTCGCTGGCGGTCGTGGCGAACGAGCCTGACAGTATGCACATCAGCTGACGCCGTGGCGTGGGATGTGGAATATCCCCCTGCCAGGAGGGTTCCCCGCCCACGAGCGCAGCTGCCCGCGTTTCCGCCAGCGCGGCAATATTCAGCGGCGGCGCCGGAGGGGCAAAGTTCCCGGGAGTCAGCGTGGCCTGCATATCCTCGAAATGGGACTCACCCTGGTCATCAGCATAGATTCGCACATACACCGCATTCTGCATCCACGCTCTCCTTCCTGGCGATCACTACGGGAGCGTAGCAGTTCACGGTGTTGCCCGGCGGAAGCCGCTCGTCATGCGATCCCAGGGCGGCGTTCCTCTCACTCAAGTTGAGAGGAGGCCGCCGGGCATGGGCACCAACAGACCTGGTTTATTCACCCGGCACGGGAGTTGGCTGCGTGAGCTGAATGATCGGAACACTGGAACTGTCACCGATGAATTGCACCGGCCACTCGCTCATTGCTTCAATCTGCAGGGCCTGCAGGTATGCTTCCGGCCCTCCGAGCGCTTCAACTTGTAGAGCGACCGCGGTCGCTTCGGCGTTCGACTTCGTGACCAGCGCGTCGGCATCGGCCTGAGCCTGAATTCGGGTGCGATCCGCTTCGGCTACCGCAGCGATCCCGATCCGTTCGGATTTCGCTATTGCTGCGATCCCGGCACGCTCCACTTCCGCGTCTGCCGCAATTCTCGCCACTTCGGCGTCCGCATTTGCGGCATTGACACGGGCAATTCCATCCTGTTCGGCCACGAGCGCATTTTGCCTGGCTATCTCAACATTGTGAGCGGCTTCCTCTCGCTGTTGAAGCTGCGCCTCGAACGTGTCATTGAAGTCTGGTTTTGAGAGCACAAACGATTCGAGGCGAACACCATTCGCTTCGAGTTTGGGACGTAGACGTTCTTCAATCTCCAGACTGATATCGGAGAGGTCTCCGGTGAGGAGTTCCTCGCTGGTGTGAAGTTGAATGACTGCGCGGACTTCGGGGCGGGCGTAGAACGACACGACCTGATCGACAATGGCCTGTTGAGTCTTGGCGCCAACGGAGGTATAGATAAACACGTGATTGTCAGGATTCACGACATCTCCCTCACTGTTCACCATCTCGACAGGAGTACTGAAGGCTATGCGATAGCTGACCGCGTCGATGATCTGTCCATCGCTGCTGCGTGCGGATACGGCGTCATCGTTGAATTCCGCTCCCGCTCCCGCCTGACCCGGACTGGCCTCGAGCGTGGTGCGTGCCGTGCGATAGCACGTGACATCACTGCCGATCGGGAAGTGCCAGTGCAGGCCGGCGCCCCAGTCCTCGCGGATCGTTCCATTGCGGACCAGGAGACACGCCTCGTAGGCGTTGACCGTTTTGAAACCCGCGAACAGAATGAAAAGCAAGAGAAGAATCGGAATCGCCAGCAGCCACGTGATCTTTGGCCGCAACTGGAATTCGCGTACAGTTTCTGGAACGATGATCGAACTGTCCATCGATGACCTCCCGGTAGCTCTCTGTCCGGCGTGTCGGGACGTTGGCGGGCCATCGGGTAGCATCCGTACCCCTGTCCTCACCCTGGTCCGCCGATCAGTCTACGGAGACTCGATGGTCATTCAATCGTAGAAACTACGGAAAAACGGCTGGTGGGCGGCGGATGGGAATGGGTCGACGGAGCCGGTAACAGACCGCCGGTTGCCGTGATTCAGCGCCGGTACGGTCGTGCGGCGGCTACGCGGCGTGGGCGCAGCATCATGGCTTCCGTTCGGTTCGCGCAAACATGGGACTTCATCTCCCTCGGGCCGGGCCGGACATCGCCGCGACGGTCAGGAGCGATGTTCGAGTTCCGCATGCGCGGCGGCCAGCCTGGCGACAGGTACGCGGAATGGCGAGCAACTGACGTAGTCGAGGCCAGCCCGGTGACAGAAGTGGATCGACGCCGGATCGCCGCCATGTTCGCCGCAGACGCCGACGGACAAACCCGGTTTCGCCGCGCGGCCCCGATCGGTGGCCATCTGCACCAGCTCGCCGACTCCCTCCTGATCGAGCGACTGGAAGGGGTCCTCCGGCAGCACGCCCTGCTCGATGTAGCCAGGAAGAAAACGGGCAGCGTCATCGCGGCTCAGGCCAAAGGTCATTTGGGTCAGGTCGTTCGTGCCCAGACTGAAGAAATCGGCATGCTCGGCGATCGTGCCCGCCGTCAACGCGGCACGGGGCACCTCGATCATCGTGCCAATTTTGTATTCGATGCGGCGTCCGGCTCTGGCAAACACCTGGTCGGCAATTTCCTCGATGATGCTTCGCTGCTCCTGCAATTCGTTCTGCGTCGAGACAAGCGGAATCATGATCTCCGGATGGACCGCCGTCCCTTCGCTGCTGACCGTAAGCGCCGCGGCGAGAATTGCCCGGGTCTGCATTCGGGTCACTTCGGGGAAGGTCATGCCCAGGCGCACGCCGCGTAGCCCGAGCATCGGGTTGACCTCTCGCATCGACTCGACGATCTGCGCGATCTCAGCAGGGTCGAGCCCCATCTCCACGGCAAGCTCGCGCTGTTCCTCTTCGGTTTGCGGAAGGAACTCATGCAGGGGCGGGTCGAGGAGGCGGATGGTCACGGGTTGTCCGGCCATTGCCCGGAAGATGCCGGCGAAGTCGGCGGTCTGAAACACCTGCAGATCCGCCAGAGCCCGGGTTCGCTCGCTCTCGGACTGAGCGAGGATCATGCGGCGCATCGTCTCGATTCGGCCCGGTGCAAAAAACATGTGCTCTGTGCGGCAGAGCCCGATTCCTTCAGCGCCGAACTCGATTGCCCGGGACGCATCTTCGGGCGTATCGGCATTGGTGCGCACACCCAGATGCCGGATGGCATCCGCCCAGGTGAGAAGCATGCGCGCCTCGTCACTGAGGCCAGGTTTGGTCATCGCAACATCGCCACGAATCACCTGGCCGGTCGTGCCGTCGATGGTGATGATGTCACCCTCGAAAATCGCACTATCGCCTGCCCAGAACCGCCCTCGTTTGGCATCGACTTCGATGCCGCTGCACCCGGTCACAGCCGGCAGCCCCATTCCCCGGGCAACCACTGCGGCATGGGAGGTCATTCCACCACGAGCCGTGAGAATCGCGCGGGAGCGTTCCATGCCCGGGAAGTCCTCGGCAGAGGTTTCGTTGCGCACGAGGATCACCGCTTCACCGGCTTCGCCCAGCTCCTTCGCTTTCTCTGGAGTGAAAATCGCCTTCCCCGATGCAGCGCCGGGACTCGCCGGCATGCCCTGCGCCAGAACTTCGAATTCCTGAGAGCGATCGATCTGAGGATGGAGGAGTGCTTCGATATCGTCCGGGCGAACCCGGCCTACGGCGATCTCCCGGCTGATCAGCCCTTCGTTGGCCATCTCCACGGCGATGCGCACCGCCGCCGCGGGTGTGCGTTTTCCGGTTCGGGTTTGCAGCATCCAGAGCTTGCCATGTTCGACCGTGAACTCGAGATCCTGCATGTCGGTGAAGTGCTGCTCGAGCCGCCTGGCCACATCGAGCAGATCGGCGTGCGCCTGAGCGAAGACGGGATTGTTTCTCATTTCGGCGGTTGTCTGCGGCGTGCGCACACCGGAGACAACGTCCTCACCCTGCGCATTTACCATGTATTCGCCGAAGAGCCCAGCAGCGCCGCTGTTCGGGTTGCGGGTGAACGCCACACCAGAGGCGCATCCGGAGCCGATGTTGCCGAAGACCATGGACTGAATGGTGACCGCGGTCCCGGCTTCATCGGGGAAGCCATGCGATTTGCGGTAGGCCAGTGCCCGTGGAGAATCCCAGGAGCGGAAGACTGCCAGAACGGCTCCGCGAAGCTGTTCCCAGGGATCGTCCGGGAACGCCAGGCCGTCCTCCTGAATGATCGTCTTGAACTGAGAAGTCAAATCCCGGAGCTGATCGGCATCGAGTTCGTGGTCATGTTCGACGCCAGCCACCCGCCGGGCCTCGGTCAAGGCCTCTTCGAAGCGATCGCCGTCGACTTCCAGCACAACCCGGCCATACATCTGCACCAGGCGGCGATAGGAATCCCAGGCAAAACGCTCACCGGAGAGTTCCGCGAGTCCCTGCACCGTCGATTCGTCGAGACCGACATTGAGGATGGTGTCCATCATCCCCGGCATGGAGTCACGCGCTCCGGACCGCACAGACAGCAGCAACGGGCATTCCGGATTGCCGAATTGACGACCGAGCTGCGTTTCGACATCGGACAATGCCGTCGCGACTTCGTCCCAAAGCGCCTCAGGCACTTGCCCATTGTTGGCGCGCAACGCCCGGAACGTATCGGTGGTGATGGTGAATCCCGGAGGCACGGGGAGCCCGAGCCGGGTCATTTCGGCAAGGTTCGCACCCTTTCCACCGAGTAAATCCCGCTCGGTGGCGTTGCCATCGCGAAAGTGTCGTACCCATTGTTCCGTCATCGAACTTCCCCCGGGATCATGAGATTTCAGACATCAAAAAACCGGGGTCACCCCCGGCCTCTGGCGACTCTGGAGTTCTTGCGCTGCAGTGAGTCACATCAATGGCTCAGGCGCGCCTCCAACTTCGCCAGGCCGGCGTAGTCGAAAATTCCCACAACGTCGTAGCCATCCTGTCGCCATGCACCGGGCGCGGAAGAGAGTGTTGTGATCAGTGCGCCAGTTACCAACATCATGGGCCGGATTCTAGCAACGGGCAATCGGGACTGTCAATTGCTTACATTTCAGAATCCCGGAGTTTCCCAGTAAAACACCTGCTGCCACGGGTATACGGCAAGGCAATTCCGGCGCGGTGTGTCTTCGCACGAATCATGCCAGCGATACCCTTCAGTGATGCTACGTTTGTTCGACGTGATTCCTTCACATGCCTGCTGCAATGCGGATCACAGGTTCACTCAGGTTCGGATTCGTTGGTGATAACTGGCGGGGGCAGCAACTCGATTGGCGCGCCGTCCCACTGAATTCGATAAATGGCGCCGAAGGCCATTCGGCGCTGGGAAATGGAGACTTTCAGGGATGACCAGCACACTGTTCGACCTAACCGGCAAGGTCGCGATCGTGACCGGAGCGTCGCGGGGAATTGGCCGGGGAATTGCGCTTCGTCTGGCCGAAGCCGGAGCGACGGTCGTCGTCAACTTCCACGATCCGGGGGTTCTCGAACTTGGCAGGGATAACAGCGCTGATGCCGAAGAAGTCGTGAGCTCGATTGCCGCAGCCGGTGGGCGGGCCATCGCGATCGAGGCCGACATCTCGCGGCCAGCGGACGTCGAGCGCCTGGTCCGCAGTTCGGTCGATCAATTCGGGGGAATCGACGTTCTGGTCAACAACGCCGGTATCTGTCCGTTCCATGAATTTCTCGATATGCCGCTTCAGCTTTGGCAACACGTGATGGACGTCAACCTGACCGGCGCATTTCTCTGTTCGCAGGCGGCGGCCAGACGGATGGTGGAGCAGAACCGGGGTGGCAGAATCATCTCCATCAGCTCGATCAGCGCCTCGGTCGGCGGTTCGCTGCAGACGCACTACACGCCGACAAAGGCGGGCATCCATTCGCTGATGCAATCGCTGGCCATCGTGCTCGGACCACATGGCATCACCTGCAACTCGGTGGCGCCAGGCGGCGTGGCCACTGACATCAATAAAGATGACTTCGCCGATCCAGAGAAGGCGGCGCGCATCCGGCAACGAGTTCCGCTGGGAAGGGCTGGAACACCCGACGATATTGCCGGGCCGGTCGTCTTTCTCGCTTCCGATTCTGCTCGCTATGTGAATGGCGCGTCGCTGCTCGTCGACGGAGGGTTGTTCGTCAACCTGCAATAAGGCTTCACGATTGTTTCATGGCTCGCTGCGACGCGCGCCGGCCGCCAATCAGGATCAACAGCGAACCGGCAACCAACGCCGCGGTCAGGCCGATGCCGAGCACGACATAGCCTGAAACCGCAATCAGGCCACCGCCGGCGATGCCGCCTGACGCTGACCCGATGCTGACCACGGTCGAGTTGAGCGACATCGTTGTGCCCTGCCCGACCGGTGTCATGGTGGTCAGTAACGTCGTGAACATCACCCAGGCGAACGACGAACTGACGGTCACTCCACAGACTCCGACCACGACCAGCCACGGCACCGCGGACATCGTCAGCGACAGCAGCACCATCAAACCGGTCACCAGGGTCGTCACCGCCGCGAAGGTGGCGATCGACGCAGTACCGCGGCGGCGGCCGGCGATCAGACTGCCGACCAGATATCCCACCCCGCTGATCATGTAGACCAGACCGATCTGGCGCGTCGTGTACCCGACTTCGTCCGCAAGATAGGCGCCAAAATAGGTCAGGAAACCGAGCCAGCCGACACTCCGCAGAAAGGTCGCGCCATACAACCGGACCATTTCGGCGTCGGCCAATAGAGGCCTGTAGGCGGCAAGAACCGATCGTACCGAGATGCGGGCATCGTCATCTCGTCTGGCGTCATTGGGCAACACCAGAAAAATGAAGAGCGCCGCCATCAATGCGATACCGGCGGCTATCCAGAAGACTCCGCGCCAGCCAATCCAGGATGACAGGCTGGTCAGAATGGGGATGCCCAGAATGGTCGAGCTCGCAAACGCAGCGACGGTGTAGCTGATGGCCTTGAGACGCGCCTCGCCAGCAAAGGCCTTGGCGGCGAGGGCGATAGGCAAACCGGAGAGGATCCCGCCGGCGACGCCGCCAGGAATGCTCGTAGCCAGCAACATCAGATACGATTGCGCGAGGGCGACGGTCGCGAACGATACGGCCAGAGCGGCCATTCCCAGCGTGATCAACCGCCGGTAGCCATAACGATCGGCCACGGGACCAGCGACCAGCGCCAGGCCCGCGCTGAGAAGCAAGCGCACAGTGACGACCTGCCCTAGCGCGGGGGTCGAGGTGTGCAAATCGCGTTCGAGCTCGGAAAAAAACGGTGCGAGGGACGCGTACATCAGCGTCGACATGAACGCCGTCGCCATCAATGCCCAGAGCACTTTCCGCCCTTCCGCCAAAGTGGAAAATGGCTGTGACGTCGCCGAGAGAGTGTCCGCGTGGCTGGTAGTCATCGGCGGATCATACGTCACTGTCGGATCCTGTGGCCCGGCGTCATCTTTCTCGTGCAAAACCCTTCGGTTGTAACATTCAGATTCCTTCGACGTTTCCTCTACTGACAGTTGAGCTCCGTGCATCATGGAACGCGTTGGAGAAGCCGGATGGCTGCGTCCATTCAATCCGCCTCCAATCTCGCAGATCATCAGTCGCCTGACCTGGCGGCGACCGGCGAAGCCGTCACAGGGGACGATCGATTGACGTTCGCCGCGACATACCGCGAATTTGCTCCACACATCTATCGCTACTGCTTTCGATGCCTGGGCAACCGGGAAGACGCCGAAGATGCGACGTCACAGGTATTCACCCAGGCGCTGGCGGGATTTCACAGACTTCGAGACGGCAACGTCCGTCCATGGCTCTATCGGATAGCCCACAACGTTGTCATCGATATGATCCGGAAGCGGCGGCCGGCCTCCTCCATCGACGGCGTTCGCGGAGACTCCTCGGCCATCACAGGTGTCGATGCGGAATTCGAGCGGCAGGAACTCAGGGCAGAGCTGGATGAGGCACTTGCCTCACTCTCCGAGCGGGATCGCCAGCTCGTGCTTCTGCGACTTGCCGGTCTCACTGGTGAAGAAATCGCCACGGTTCTTCGATGCAGTCACGGCGCGGTGCGCGTCGCGCATCACCGAGCGCTCGATCGATTGCGGGTCATTTTGTTCGCACAAGGGAATATCGATGCCGAGATTTCGCACTGATCCACTGAATGACCCGATCGTCCAGGCCTGGGACGCCCATGTCACGGGTGATCCCGCAGGCAGCGCTCGCATCAGCCGGGAAACGGCCGAGTTTGCCACTGCTCTCCAGCAAATGGTGTCACCCGTCGATCCTGATCCGGCATTTCTCGACGATCTCGAACGCCGCTTGTTGGGTCCGCAGGATCACGTGGGCATCCTTCATCAGCACGCCTTCACGTGGACAAGGCCGGTCACATCTCCTTTTCTCTCAGAGGAACGGCACTCATGGTTCGTACGGCATGCCGTCCCACTGGCGATCGCCGCACTCCTGACGATCGTTTTCGGGGGGATTGTTGCCGCGTTGATTGTCGACGATGACGCTGGCCAGTCGCCCCCTCACATACCAGCAGTTGCCGACGCTCAATCGGATCATCGGTCCGGTCAGACGGGCTCGACACCGGCCTCGTCGACTGCTGCCAGCCCGTCCGGGGCTGGGACGATTGCTTCGCCTGTTGATCAAGCGAGTCCAGTGGAAGGCAGCGAACACCTGGAGACGGTCTTCGACGCCGTCATCGAGCCGGCTGACCTCGGGGCTCCGCTGGCATCGGCGTGGAGTGTGCAGGAATTTGCCCTCGTGCATGTCCAGCCGGGCGAAGGCTTTACCACCGACGATCCGTTTTTCACCTGCTGCCCCGGGATTGCCGTGCTGCAGGTGGTGGAAGGAGCGGCTAGCGTCGTCACGTCGGGAGCAGCGGACGTGTACCAGGCCCACGACCATTCACCGAAGCGCATCGACGCCCGTAGTACGGTATTTCTGGAGCCCGGCGACTCAATCGTGATCTCCAACGTCGTGCCAACGAGCGTCACGAATCCGGCCAACGAAGAACTTGTTCTGTTTCGTGCGTCGATGTTTTCTGTCGACGATTCCGCTGGGAGCTTCAGCCATCCGGAAGGCTATTCCGAATCGGGCGCTGTTGGAGACGACACCTTCGAGTCACTGCACAGTCACACTGCCGAGTTCCGGATCGAGCGGGTGGTTCTGGAAACGAATCACTACCTGTTCCTCCAAACAGACGGCGAAACGCGCGTTCTCGGGGTATCCGATCAGGCACCTCTCTCCACTCGTTGGCTGCCAGGATGGATCGACCCCCAAACACAGGACAGTCCGGGCACCCCAAGGCTCACCTTCGCGTTGCAGCGCGACATCGCACCCGGTGCGTATACTGTGTTCAACCCCCATGACGTGCCGATCACTCTCTATTTGATGACGGTCCTTCCTGTCAGCATCGAAGGGACACCCGCGACGGTAGCCACACCGACGGCGGATCTGCCAGGCAACCCTTCACCCACGCCGCAAGGTTCAACTGTATCTCGAGACGCACCTCAACCACGCGAGATCCTCCTGGACATTCAGCTCGATCCGGCCGAGTTGGACGCCAGCCCGTTGAGCACCTGGGACCGGCAGGAGTTCTCGCAGGTGACGATCCCACCGGGTGAAAGCTTTACGACCGATCACCCTTACTTTTCCTGTTGTCCCGGGATAGCGGTGTTTGACGTGCGAGAAGGAAGCGCCAGTTTCGTCGTCGATGGACCCGCGCGAGTCTACTCGAGCGCCGGTGGGGATCAATTCCTCGAAATAGACGCCGGTACGCTCTTCGCGGTCGAACATGGGCAGACAGCGGTGTTCGCCATGGAATCTCCGGCTGTCGTCAC
>JBFWRO010000058.1:0-10219 GCA_050248865.1 Thermomicrobiales bacterium
GCCTTCAGCCCCTCGTCGGTCACCTGTTCGATACTGGCGACCTGGTCGTTGACAAGAATGCGTCCCGTCGCACCACTGACTTCGACCTGAAGCGACGGAGCGCCCTTCTTCTCACCGATGAGAAACCCTCTCACGCCATTGTCCCAGGCGATATAGGCGTTCGCTCCCGGTTCGAGCGATGCGTCGCGACCGCCGTCGCCGTGATATCGCAGCCCGTAGCTCTCGAAACCGGCCTGAAGCTCTCCCATTACCCAAACGGGCGTGCCATCGGCAAAGTAGTTGAGCAAATCGATGGCATGACTGTGATTCCGCCAGAGCATCGCCCGCTCGCCGCCCAGCCTGGCCGACACCGTTGCGACCTCTCCAATCGCTCCCGATCGTATGAGCTGGCGCGCCGCGACATAGTTCGGCATCCACCGTCGGGTGTGATTGACGCTGCAGACAACGCCATGCTCGGTAAGCGCCGCAATCATGTCATCGACTTCATCCGTGTGCGTCGACATCGGTTTTTCGCAGAAGATCCCTTTGACCCCGGCCTTTGCCGCGGCCTTGACGACTGGAGCATGCAGATTGTCAGGGGTCGCGACGCAGACGATGTCGAGGTCGAGCTCATCGAGCATCCGGTGGTAATCGTCGAAGACAGCCAACCCTGGCCAGGTCGTGTCCCAGCGCTCGATAAACGCCTGACGTGCCGCGGCGTCGATATCGCAGCCGGCGATCACCTCCGCCTCGGGAAGATTCGCGATGCCCGCGAGATGCGTATGCGGCATCGCCGAACCCAGAATGGGATGCGTGCCTGGGTTCGCGGGTTCTGATGTGATCCAGCTCAAGCCGACTATGCCAAAACGGTACACCGTGGTCATTGCTCCTGGTGTCATCCTGTCTGGCCCACCGCCAGCTCGGGAAATTCGCGCGCGACAAGGTCCTTCAGTTCTCTGACATGTCGCTCGGCGCCGCTCGTATAAGGTTCCTTCACATGCAACGGCATCTCCGGGAAAACGCCAGCTCTGGTGGCGATTTTTGCCAGAGCAGAGGAGGAGTTGATGTCGGGACACAGTGCCAGCCACGACCGAAAGAAGCGTCGGCAGCGCTTTGCAAGTCCGGCAGCGACTTCCCACTCTCCCGCCTGGCAGGCGGACATCATCTCGAGCGCGAACGCGGGAGAGAGATTGGCGACAAAGCTGTAATACCCCGGTGCGCCATAGAGCGCCCCGGCAACGATGTCGCTATCCACCACGAAATGAGCAAGCTGGGGGGTGGCGTCGATGATCTCAGCGAGGGAGCTCATGTTGCCTCCGGTGTGCTTGCTTCCCGCAAGACCCGGCGCAACCTCCAGGATTCGCCGGTAATCAGCGCCGGTCAACATTCGCCCGGTTTTGGCGATGTTGTAATGAATGAGCGAGAGTTCTGGTAATGCCTGACCGATTGCGCCGTAGAATCGCAGCAACTCCTCGTCATCGAGCGGGATCCACGATGGGAGAGACACCTGGATGATGTCCACCCCATGGTGCCGGGCAATCGTCGCTCGCTCGATAACCCCCGCGGTATGCGCCCAACCGCAGCCGACCTGAACGGGCAATCCCGTCTCCGCCGCGGCCGCTGAGAACGGAGGCACGAGCTGAGCGAGCTCATTCGCTTCCATGACGTGCAACTCGCCATCTGTTCCCGTCGTGTAGGCGCCCTGCAGCCCGGCGGCGGCATATCGCGCCACCAGTTCACGCACCGCGCCTGTATCGACCGTGCCATCCGCTTGCCACGGTGTCGGCATGGCCACCCAAACGCCGCTCAGTCGCTCTCTCATGACGGCATCGATCCAATCGCGACTCGCTGGCCCGACGATGCGGAGGCATACGCGGCATCGATGACCCGCAACGCGGCGACCGCATGATCTCCAGTCGCGACGGGATCCCGATTTTCGCGAATGGACTGCAACAGGTCGGCGATGATCTGGTGTCCAGCACTGCCATATCCAGGCAATCGTATCGATTCGGTGGAACTGCGCTCAGTGAGGAGCGGATCACCGGGCGAACCGGGTCCAGTCCAGACCGTGTCACCCGTCGCATCGATTCTGACCGAGGCATTCGTTCCTCTCAGCGCGATATAGCCGTCGCCTCCGGAGCGAGGAAGCGCGTAAGCGAAATGCATGGTGCCGAGCGCCCCTCCAGATAGTCGAAACGCAATCGAGATAGCGTCCTCGACATCGATACCGGCAGTCGATCTCGTCTGGCTCATCGCCTGGACGAGCGCAATCTCTTCGCCGGTGAGCCAGTGAATCAGATCGATATCGTGCACACCCAGCCAACTGAGAATCCCGCCTCCCATGAGATCGCGTCTGAAAATCAGGTTCCTGGCATCGCGAACGTCGACAGACGATGTTGTGAACACCGACTCGACGGTGAGGATCCGCCCCAGCCGCCCGGCGGCGATTTGTCTGGCTGCTTGCTGCCAGGGGTGACCGTGCCGGCGGGTAAACGCGATGGCCATCCTGACTCCAGCGTTTCTCGCCGCTGCCACCGCCCGCGCGGCGGACTGAGCATCAGCGCCCCCTGGCTTATCGATGAGGAGATGAGTTCCCGAGGTCGAGAGCAGAGTGGCGGCATCCGGAACGTCGACATTCGGCAGGGTCACCAGCGCCAGCTCCGGACTGGTGGCCGCGATCATCTCCTCCAGGTCCGAATAGAAGGGGACGCTGGCAAACCAATCGGGAAAACCTTGTGGCAAATTTGGATCGGAGAAATCTGGTTGCGACAAGGCGGCGCGAGCCGGATCCGGATCGAATCGGGCAATGATCTCCAGTTCAGACTCGAAGGCGGCCAGCGACTCGACCCACCCGGTAACGTGGTAGTGGTTCAGGCCAACGACGACGGTGCGCAGTGGGTGGGTCATGCGGACGGTTTCCAATCCTGGCGGCGCAACACCTGACCGGGGAGAAGTCCCGTCGGTTCCCCATCGATCACGACCCACACTCCATTCACCATCACACGCGAGATTCCGGTCGGCGCCGCGAGGGGCGCCTCCCAGGTCGCACCGTCGGCGACATTCGCAGGATCGAAGATAACGAGATCCGCGGCATACCCTTCCCGGCAAAATCCCCGATAGGGGACCTTGAACCGGGTGGCCGGAAAGCCGCTCATCTTGTGTACAACCTCTTCGAGCGTGACCGCTCCAAGCTCGCGCCATCCCAGACGGAGCGCTTGCGCGAAGCAGCCATATGAACGGGGGTGACTGAAGCCGCCATGGTATATGCCGTCGCTGGCAACCATCATCATGGGGTGGGCGATAGTTTCCCGTACCCGAGACCTGTTTTGCTCCGGTGATAGCCGGCGATGAAAAACCATGAGCGCATAGGGATGCTCGTCGATCAGCATCTGAATGGCGGCTTCCCCAATCGGCAGTGATTGCTCGGCGGCAACATCAGCAAGTGTTCGTCCAATGTGCTCTCCGCTCTGATTTGCGGCGATCACCAGCTTTGCGGGGCGGCTCTCGTGAATCGTCAGACGATCTTCGAGATACGTCGTCAGTTCAGCCCTGAGTTGACTGTCCTTTAATCGTTCGATGACTGCATCTGGCCCGCCGGCCTGCGCCCAGGTGGGCAGCATCTGGGCGAGATGGGTGCATCCGGCAGGGTAGCAGTAGGACTCGAAGGTCAGATCGGTGGAGCCGGCAGCTTCTTCCAGCAATGGTCGGGTCTCATCATCAACGTTCTCGTGAGAGATATGAACGGGAATGCCTGCTTTCTCGGCGATTTCGAACGTTTCCCGCCACGCCTGCTGACGTCCAAGAATCCCGTACCGGATATGGGCGGCATAGATCGCGCCTGCCTCAGCGGCCACCGCGTTTAGCTCGATGAGCTCACGGGTGTCCGCATACGCGACCGGCTGATAATCGAGTCCGGTGTTGAACGCCACCGCTCCCGCATCGACCCACTCTCGCACAAGCGCTTTCATCTGCGCGATCTCGTCAGCTGACGCGGCGCGGTCCGACCAGCCCATCACCGCCTGACGGATCGGAAGATGCGGCACTTGCGGAACGACGTTCGCCGGCGTGTTCCCATCGAAGAGCGCGAGATAGTCGGTGGCGTGGGGCCACGGAGGCCCCAGGTCTGCCTGACCCGTCGAAAACGCGGTGTATTCCCACATCTCAGCGCGTTCAGTGGCATCGAGGTGCACCCAGCCAAACCCGTCCGGAGCCAGGAGCTGGGTGGTGACGCCTTGCTTCAGCGCGCCGTACCGACCCGGGTTATCTGGAGACAACAGCGCCACTTCAGAATGAATGTGGACATCGATGAATCCGGGCGCAACCACATGGCCAGTCGCATCGATGACGTCCACCGCCTCGACATCGTCGAGCGAACCGATCGCGCGAATCCGGCCGTCGCTGATTCCGATATCAGCCGGAAAACACTCAACCGTTCCCGATCCATCGACGATCGAGCCGTTCCTGATTACCGTCTGAAATGCCAACGCTGCCTCCCCCAATCGTTTATGTGGTCGCGCTCAGGAATGCGGATCGAGTGCATCGCGCAAACCGTCGCCCAGGAAGTTGATGCTGAGAACGGTCAGCGCAATCGCCGCCCCGGGCCCGATCCAGACCCATGGCTCATTGACAAGCACCTGGAGCGACTGGGCGCTGTTCAGCATATTTCCCCAGGATGGGGTAGGAGGCTGAATACCGAGCCCGAGAAAGCTCAATGCGGCCTCGGACAACATCGCATTGGCAACGCCGAGTGTGCTGGCAACAACGATTGGAATGTAGCTGTTGGGCAGAACATGGCGAAGCAGCAATTGTCCCGACTTGGCGCCCGTGGACGTCGCTGCTTCGATATATGCCTCGTTCATGACCGAAAGCACTTGCCCGCGCACGAGCCGGGCGACGCCCATCCAGCTGAAGAATCCAAGAATCAGGACGACATTGAGCGCGCTCGATCCGAGCAGGGACACCAGGACGATCAGGAGAACGAAGAGAGGAAAGGCCATAAAGATGTCGGTGACTCGCATGATCACGGCATCGATCCAGCCGCCCCGGAATCCGGCGATCAGGCCCAGCGCGGTTCCAAGGGATGAACTGATTGCCACCGCGCTCAGCGCGACCGCAATCGAAACCCGTCCTCCGACGAACACGCGCGTCAATGTGTCCCGGCCCAATTTGTCCGTGCCCAGCGGATGCTGCAGACTCGGGGTTTTCCCACCGTCGCCAAGACTCATGGCGTAAGGATCGTAAGGGGAGAGGTATGGCGTCAGCAGTGCCGCCAGTCCCATGAATGCAAGAAAGATGAGGCTCGCGACAGCAACGCGGTGACGCGCCAGACGCCGCCAGAAACTCGGACGCTGCCGGACGCGGGTGAGGGTCGCAGGCTCTTCAGTCGTAAGAAAGGTGGAAGCTACCGCGCTCATCCAATCCGAATCCTGGGATCGACAATGCTATATGCCAGGTCGGCCAGGAAACTGCTGATCACGACGATGATCGTCACCGCCAGCGACAATGCGAGAACAAGTGGATAGTCCTTCTGGTTCGCGGCATTGAGCGTCAGCAGGCCGAGTCCTGGCCACTGAAAGACTGTCTCGATAACGATCGCGCCGCTGATCAGATAGGGCATTCGGAACGCGATGACGGTAATGATCGGGATCAGCGCGTTCTTCAACCCGTGACGAACGATGACGACTCGCTCCTTTACCCCTTTGGCCCTGGCGGTTCGCATGTAATCAGCCCGCATCACTTCGATCAGGCTGGCGCGGGTGTATCGGGTCAGTGCAGCGGCGAGTTCCAGTCCAAGCACCGCGGCCGGCAGGGCGAGGTGATGCAATCGGTCGAGGACAGGGTTCTCCGCGCCGGGCGAAGATGCGCCGAACACGGGAAACCAGTTGAGCCTGACGGCGAAGAGATAAATCATCAATAGACCAAGAAAAAAACCTGGGACAGAGAGCCAGAAAAAAGAGAAAAAGGTTGCCGTGTAGTCGATCCACGTGTACTGGCGGATGGCCGAAATGATGCCGGTGACTACGCCGACGATGATGGAAAAGATCATTGCCGCGCCGACCAGCTGAAGCGTTTTTGGCAGCCTGGTCATGATCATATCGGTCACCGGTTGTCTCGACGTGAGGGAGTAGCCAAGGTCGCCGGTAACGGCGCGTCCGAGCCACTGCACGTAGCGCAAGGGCGCCGGATCGTTGAGGCCCAGCCTTTCTCGCATTGCTTCCTTTGCTTCAGGCGTGGGAAATGATTCCGGCGGCATCATGGCGTCGATGGCGTCGCCGGGCGCGATCTCGACGAAGACAAAGACGAGCATGCTGATCCCGATGAGAATCGTCAGCGCATGGATCAATCGGTGGACGAGATAAGTCGTCAACAGGGACTTCCCTTAGAACACGATCTGGTCATGGAAACGTCGAGGTGCCGCGGTTCGACGAACGAGGGGAGAGGAGTGAACACTCCTCTCCCTGGTCTCAAAACGTGCGCAGGTTACTCTGCCACGGTCCATTCGTTGGCTCGATTGAACCAGTAGATGTGGCCGGGGCCCCAGACCGAGTTTTGCAGCCGAGCCGAGTTCAGCGCAATCAAATTCTGCCTGTCGTAGAGCCACACCGACGGCGACTCCTCATTGAGAATCCTGATCGCGTTCTGGTAGTGAACGGCCTGCTCGTCCCGATCGTACGTGGCCAGAGCGGCGTCCATCTCGGCATTGAATTCTTCGTTCAGCCAGCCGTACGTCACTTCGCCCGGCGGGCCCCAGACAGCGGTCAGGTTCGCCGGTGATGGCTGGGCGCCGAACGATCCGTAGGTCATGTCCCACGTCTTGTCGGTGACCTCCTGGGTGCGGACACCGGAGCCATCGTCGAATTTCAGTTCGGTATTGATGCCAACAGCGGCCAGGTACTGCTGCATCGCCTCCATCACCAGTGCGGTGATGGGATCCGTGTAGTAGTACCAGAAGCCGAGAGTCCGCTCACCCGTCCAGCCGGCCTCTTCGAGCAGAGCGCGCGCCCGGTCGGGATCGTAATCGTAGGGATTTGCATCCTCGGGCTGCGCCCATGTGACATAAGGAATCTCGGTCGACACCGGGGTCGCATAGCCCTGGAAGAGGGTGTCGCAGATCGTGACCTTGTCGATCGCATATGCCATCGCCTGGCGAACCCGCTTGTCGTTGAGCTCCGGCTGGAGGGTGTTGTAAAAAATCACACCGACGCCAGCCGGGAATCCGACAACTTCAGCGCCTTCGATCCCCTGAACAAGCTCCAGCTCTGCCACGGACATCGGCGCAACCAGACTCGATCCTTCCTCCAGTGCTGCAAGCGATGTCGCGGCGCTGGCGAAGAACAGGAGGTTGAGGTTCTTGACTGCGGGAGCGCCGTGATGGTACTCCTCGTGAGCCACCAGTTCGACCCGCTCGCCCTCGACCAATTGCACAAACTTGAACGGACCGGCCCCGATACGCTCAGACGTTGTCCAGTAGGGAAGCTCCGTAATCGTGGCGCGGTCAGCCGTTCCCAGTACGTGCTCAGGCAGGATGTTGATGAAAATGAAGCCCGCGAGCATTCCCGAATCCGGCTGCGCCAGTTCGATCCGAACGGTGTAGTCGTCCGGCGCCGTGACACCGGAAAGCGATGTCGGTGTTTCTGCTTCCTGCGCTTCGGCATAGCCGACCACGTTCCGGAAGGAGGATCCCCACCGCGATGTCGTCGCTGGATCGGTCAGCAAGTTGATCGTGAAGACGACATCTTTCGCCGTCACCGGCGTGCCATCATGCCAGACCGCATTTTGCCGCAGCTTGAACGTGTAGACGTCGTCCACCACCTCCCAGCTTTCCGCCAGGTCGCCAACCCATTCCTGCAGATCGGCAGAAAGGGTCACCAGGCGGGCATCGACCATGCGATTGATTTCGAACTGGCTCCCGCCATTGATGACGAAGCTATAGGCCGGTAGCGCCGTGTTGGGTTTTCCGCCGCCTCCCTGCGTAGCGCCCGCGTCGAAGGACAGCGTCATCCCGTCCTGCGCGCCAGCGACACTGGCATTGATCAGCGCGGCGCCGAACGCCGCGCCCATGCCCAGCGCTGCCGAAGCCTTCAGAATGTCACGACGAGACATCTCCCCAGATGCCGCGCCCGCGATCAGCGTATCGATTCCAAGTCTTGCCTTTTCCATTCGCATCTCCTCGATGTAGGCCGGATCCTTGCTCATCAGAGCCAGAGTGAAGTAAGTGCGTGCGACCTCAATTCGCCGCCGATGACTGCCTGATCTTCTCCTTTCCATTCAGATTCCGCCAGAGGGGGCGAAACCCCATGCGGGATGCGGTTGTTTCGAAATGCGCAATAAGGGCTTCTCGCGCTTTTGCGCCATTTCGTTCGTATGCTGCTTGCGCAATTCTCTCGTGTTCCAGCAGATCCTGCTCGCGCATCGACTGACTCTGACTCGCCTCCAGGACCGTTCCCAGCGTATATACGGCATCGAGCAAGGCGGCGATGATCCGGTTATCGGCGCGGTTCATGATCACGCGATGCAGGCCAATATCGCTATCAGTGTCCCGGATTCCCCGTGCCGCGTTTACTCGCATCGTGTCAATAAATGCCGCGATCTGCGCACAGTCAGCATCACTCAATTGCTCGACGGCCGTGCAGACCGCGGCAATCTCGAGCAGACACCGTGCTTCCGCGAGATCGTTCGCGGAGAACGAATGAACGAGCACTTCGGACGTGAAGTGGCCAATGTACGATTCGACATCGAATGCCCGCACGAACCGGCCGACGCCTTTGCGCGTTTCGATGAGGCCAACGGTTTCCAGCCCTCGCAGCGCTTCGCGAATCAGGGGACGACCAACGCCCATCGTCTCGGCAAGCA
Source organism: Thermomicrobiales bacterium (assembly GCA_050248865.1). Lineage (GTDB taxonomy): Bacteria > Chloroflexota > Chloroflexia > Thermomicrobiales > UBA6265 > JAHBVL01. The sequence goes on from JBFWRO010000058.1 coordinate 8,833, forward strand.
GCGACTCTGAAGGCAGGCGATCTCCGGGTTGCAGATTGTTGTCGACAATGTATTGCCGCAGCCGGTTGTGCACTTCCGGCACGAGAGATACCGTGGGTATCGGCCGCAGTGATTCACTTCGCAGTTCCCTGCTGAGGGGATTCGCCACGGTCCCAGGACCCACGTATGGTTGCCTCTCTTGTAAGATGTCTTACAGGCATTCTAGGATGGGCCAGCCGGTCTGTCAACTCGCGGCGCACGGCAGATGAACGACAATTCCCCCATGGACTCAACGCTCGACGATCTCTCACATATGCCGCCTCAACACATGCTGATCGATGCCGACGATACGCTGTGGCAGAACAACATCTATTTCGAGCAGGCAATCGATGCGTTCATCGATTTTCTCGATCATTCGACGATGCACCCCGACCGAGTCCGGCTCGTGCTTCAGGAGATCGAGCTCGCAAATCTCACCTCGCACGGCTATGGATCTGCGGGCTTCGCGCAGAGCCTTCAGCTGTGCTATCAGCATCTCTGCGAACGTCACGTATCGCAAGAAGATATCGAGACGATTCTGGGGTTTGCGAACGAGATCCTGATGCAGGAGATCGATCTCCTTCCGGGCGTCGATGAAACGCTTCCGCAGCTGGCGTCCCGTCATGAGCTGGTAATTTTCACGAAGGGGAGCGAGCGGGAACAACGAAGCAAAATCGAGAAATCGGGCATCGATATGCACTTTCTCGACGCAGTGGTTGTGCCGGAGAAGAATGAGGAGAGCTATCGCGACGTCATTCGTCGCCTCGCCTGGAATCCCGACTCGACCTGGATGGTGGGGAATTCACCCAAATCAGACATCAACCCCGCGCTTGCGGTTGGCTTGAATGCGGTCTTTATCCCCCATTCGAATACGTGGGCGCTGGAGCATCAGGAACTGAAACTCGGCCCCGGACGATTCCTGCAGTTGACCGTCTTCGATGAGCTTCTCGCGCACTTCTAGGTGAGATCGCCCGCCAGCGATGGCTGCGACTGCATGTAGCTCTCCGCCTGGAGCAGGAAAAGGTGAGCGTAGCGGCCGGCCTTCAGCATCAATTCCTCGTGCGTGCCTTCTTCGATCAGCCGGCCGTCCTCGAGCACGAGAATCCGGTCGGCCTGTCGCGTTGTCGAAAAGCGGTGTGAAATGAAGATCGCCATCTTGCCCACCGCAAGTTTCCGAATGCGAGCAAAAAGATCGTGCTCGGCCTCAGCGTCCAGTGCTGACGTCGGTTCGTCGAGGATCAGTATCTGAGCGTCACGCATAAAGGCTCGGGAGAGGGCGATGCGCTGCCACTCGCCACCGGAAAGCTGATTGCCTTCTTCGAACCACTTGCCCAGCATCGTCTCGTAGCCCTCCGGGAACGACTCGATG
>JBFWRO010000059.1:0-10113 GCA_050248865.1 Thermomicrobiales bacterium
ATGCCACCAGGACCACACGATCCTGGCGGCACACAGATGTTGAGGGAGATTTTTGCTTCGTCGGGATGCCGCACGGTGGGAGCGACGACTGGCAGCGCCGAAACGCGTGTCGGCCAGCTGAAAATGGGACACGAGATGGGCAACGGGAAGCGCCCGGGGGTGTGCATCGGAAGGACACAGATGTCCGCGCCTCCCAGGTGAGGGTCATGGACGTACCGTCGATGACGGGCATCGGACTTACTGGCTAGAAGAAGGGAATCGGGCGTCAGGTGAAGATTACCGAGATTACCGCATACGGATGCAAGGCTCACTCCTCCAATTTCATTTTCGTGAAGATCGACACCGACGAGGGTATCAGCGGTGTTGGAGAGTCGACTCTGGAGAGCAAAGAACTTTCCGTTCTGGGTGCTATCGAAGAGTGCAAGCGACTCCTGATCGGGCAGGATCCGCGCAACATCGAGCTCAACTGGGTGACGATGAACCGCTATGCACCCTGGAAGGGCGCGGCGCTCTTTTCGGCGATGAGCGGTCTGGAACACGCGATGTGGGATATCGCCGGAAAGGCGGCGGGCCTGCCGGTCTATCAAATGCTCGGCGGCGCTGTTCGTGATTCGATTCCGGCCTATACGTGGCCGGGCCCGTACAAGACTCCGGAGGAACTTGGCGAGGCTGCCCTGTACGCTAAAGAAACGTACGGGTACATGAACTTCAAGATCGATCCTTTCACCAGCTACTTCACCGTAACGGCGGAGGAGATCAGACTACTGGAGCGGTGCATGGGTGCGATCCGCGATTCGGTCGGGCCGGAGGCTGGGATCGCGGTCGATGGCCACTGGCGATTCCACCCGCCCGCGGCCGTTCGCATCGCGAAGGCCATGGAGCCGTTCGATCCCCTGTTTTTCGAGGAGCCCTGCCTGTCGGACAACGACGAGAGTCTGGCGACCGTGCGCAGCATGATCACGATTCCTCTGGCCACGGGGGAACGTGGATACACGCGGTGGGCCTTCACGAACATGCTCAAGCACAAGCTAGTCGACATTATTCAGGCCGATATCTGTCATTCTGGCGGTATCCTGGAGTCTCGCAAGATTGCCGCGATGGCCGAGGCATTCGGGGTGATGATGGCCCCACACAATCCCAATGGACCGGTGTCCCTGGCTGCAACGGTGCACTTCGCTGCCTGCACGCCGAACTTTCTCCTGACGGAATCGGTGCACACCCGTAACGATGTCGCGCACCAGGTTGTGAAGGAGCCGCTGAAGGTCGTCGACGGCCGGATCCCATTGCCGACGGCGCCGGGACTCGGCATCGAGCTGGATCTCGAGGCGATCGCGAAAATTCCCATGCAACCACGCGAACTCATGACCGGCAGCAAAGTCGTGATGTAACCGGAGGCCGGGCATGGTCGCTGACCATGCCCAGATTCGTAACGACCCGGAACGTGTATGGCTCAGTATCTTTTACGTCGAATCGTCATCAGTATCCCGGTACTGATTGGCATAACGATGGTCACCTTCGCGATGGTCAACTTTGCGCCGGGAGATCCCGTCAGCGCGCTGATCAATCCGGAAGCGGCGGGCGCACTTGGACCTGACTGGGTGGAGCAACAGCGAGAAGAGCTCGGTCTCAATGATCCCTTGCCAGTTCGGTATTTGCGGTGGGGTCAGGAAATACTGAAGGGAAATCTCGGGTATTCGACAATCGACCGGCAGCCAGTCGCGGAGAAGATCGTCACCCGCATTGGTCCGACGCTGAGGTTGATGATCACCGTGCAGATCATCAGTCTGCTCATCGCATTGCCCGTTGGAGTGATCTCCGCGCTCCGCCAGTACTCATTTCTGGATTATCTGGTCAGCGTCCTCGGTTTCGCGGCGATCTCGATCCCTTCGTTCTTTCTCGCATTGGCGGGGATCTATGTTTTCGGGCTGGAACTGGGCTGGCTGCCGACCTCCGGGATGCGGACTATTGGCGCAGAGGAATCATTTGTCGACTTGCTCGAACACCTGATTCTGCCAGCCACGGTGCTTGGACTGGCGAATGCCGCTCCGCTCATTCGCTACGTTCGATCCAGCATGCTGGAGGTCATCCGACAGCCATATGTCAGCGTCGCCCGGGCCAAAGGGCTTTCCGAGCGGGCGGTGATTTATGGACATGCTGTTCGCAATGCGCTGATACCACTGGTCACCGTCATTGCCCTGGGGTTGCCAAGTCTCTTCGCCGGAACGGTGATCATCGAAACGATCTTTGCCTGGCCGGGAATGGGACAGCTGGCGATTGCGGCCGTGCGATCGCGCGATTTCCCAATGATCATGGCATTGAATCTCGTGGTCGCGACGATGATCCTCCTGAGCAACCTGATTGCAGATGTTCTCTACGCGGCAATCGATCCGCGGATCAAATACTGATGGCTTCCGAAGCTGCCGCGACCAACGATCAGCTTGCCCAGGCCGCCACGGTCATCGAGGCGAAACAGCGCCACAGTCCGAGCACATGGAGCAGGTTTCGGCGGCATCGCATGGCGGTCATCGGCACGATGATCCTGGCAACATTGACATTTCTGGCGATTGCCGCGCCGATCATTGCGCCGCACGACCCGAATCGAACAGAGATCAGCCAGTATCGGAAAGGTCCGTCGGCGGATCATGTGCTGGGTTCAGATGCCTCTGGCCGAGATGTGCTGAGCCGCCTGCTCTATGCCGGTCGGGTGTCCCTTTCAGTGGGATTGGTGGCGGTCAGCATTTACACCTTCATTGGCGTCGTGCTGGGATCGTTCGCTGGTTTCTATGGCGGTCGAATCGATGCGATCGTGATGCGGGCGGCGGATGTGGTGCTGGCATTTCCCTCCCTGATCATCATCATTACGATCGTTTCGGTGCTTGGTCCGAGTATCTGGAACATCATGTGGGTGATCGGGTTGCTGGGATGGCCGCCCATTGCCCGGATCGTTCGGGCGCAATTCCTGTCGTTGCGTGAACAGGAATTTGTCGTGGCCAGCCGGTCGAGCGGCGCATCCAGCACTCGCATGATCTTCCGGCATATGCTGCCCAATGCGCTGGCGCCGGTGATCGTGGCAGCAACTTTTGGCATGGCCAATGTGATACTGCTCGAGGCGGGTCTGAGCTTTCTGGGCCTGGGTGTTCAGCCACCGACCGCCACGTGGGGGAACATGTTGACCGATGCGCAGTCGCTGCCAGTGCTGCAGTCGATGCCGTGGTTGTGGTTGCCGCCGGGTCTGATGATTGCCCTGGCTGTGCTGTCCATCAATTTCATCGGAGATGGTCTCCGCGATGCCTTTGACCCGCATATGCAATCGCGGTGACAATGCCGATGCTCTCATCACATGGGGTTTCGGAGCGCGCTGCGCTCCCTGCCTATAACCGGGGCGGAAGCACCGCCACACGATCGAAGAACTGGAGGACAAGGATGATACACAAGGGCGTATCGCGGCGAGAGATGCTCAAGGTCGCTGGCGCTGGAGCAGGCGCCGCGGCACTGGGCGGAGGGCTGGGAATGCGGTCTGTGCCGGCACGGGCGCAAGGCGCCTATGACGGCGTGACCATTCGCGGGCTTGGTCTGGCCGGGACTGCCTGGAATCCGGCGGTCGAGGCGTTCGGCGCCGAGTTTTCGGAGCAGACCGGGGCGACGGTGGAATGGGATTTTCAGCCCTGGGAACAGACGATGCCGAAGTTGCAGGCAGATCTCGCGGCAGGAACAGCGCAGTACGATTTCTTCTGCAATGACATCGAGTTCCAGTACACGATTTACCCCTCTCTGCAGCCGCTCAATGAGATGATCGAGGCGAGCGGGTATGACATGGAGGGCTTTTTCGAGCCGATCTACACCTATGGCGAGGGCGTCGCCGGCGGGCAGGAAGGCGTGCGCTACGGGCTGCCGATGCGGGTTGGCGCGTCGTGGGTTTTCTACCGGACTGACCTGATCGAGGAGTTTCCGACGACCTGGGCCGATTATGATGCCCTTCTCGCCGAGCAGACCAGCGGCGATCAATACGGCCTGGCATTCGCGGGCGTGACGGCGCAGCTGATCAAGCTCTTCCTGGCGCGGTACTGGTCGACCGGCGCGGCATTGCTTGGTCCTGACTGGACGCCGCAGATCAATGGCGAGGAAGGTGTGGCTTCGCTGCAAATGCTCCTCGACCAGATGAAGGCCTACTCCCCGCCGGGAATTCTCGGTTGGGACAATCCGGATGCCTCGGCGGCGTTCCTGAATGGCGATGTGGCGGTTCTCGAAGGCTGGGCGAGCTTCATTCTGCCGAATCTCGACGACCCGGAGGCCTCGCAGGTAGTCGGCAACTGGAATGTCGCCAAGTATCCGGAAAATGGTTCCGGAAACTTCACGCAGCACAATTTCGCCATCTTCAACACGAGCCAGAATCAGCAGGCGGCGTTCGACTACATCGCCTATTGCACAGATCTGGAAAACGCTGCTCGCGTGTTGAACGAGTTCCAGGAAGAGAGTCCCCGCAAGGGAGTCTGGACTGCGCCGGAGACGCTGGAAACGCAGCCCTATCTCAGTGCCGTGGTCGATGCCTACGACGTGGGCAAGCCATTTACGCCGGGTCTGCCGCAGTGGCTGGAGCTGTTCATCGGGCTTGGAGAGGGCCTTTCCTCAGCAATGTCGGAGCAGCAGTCACCGCAAGATGCGCTGGATGATGTGGCCGAGTCGTGGTCTGAGCTGATCGAGCAGGCGCCGCCGGATTGGGAGTATTCGGAGTAGTTTCGTCCGCGAAGGGCGCATGTTCGTCGTGGCCGGACCTATGCCCGCCGTGACTGGAGAGAGCGACTCTCGAGGGCATACGGAGACCACAATGGGTGAGACGTTGGCCGTGGCGCGCGAAGTCACCGGCGACTACACGGGATTGCCGCTACGGGGACGGTGATTCGAACGCACTGCCCGCCTGGCGAATTCGGGTGCGATAGGGGACGGAATGGCGGCAACTGCGCCGACAATGGACAACACATGGGGCGGATCGGCGGAAGCCGGTCCGCCGCCATCGCTGCAGCAGAGCTACCGGCGGGAGAAGATTGCTTCGGCGCTCTTTCTCGCGCCGGCGGTGGCGATGCTGCTGCTGACGTCGGTCTATCCCCTGCTCTACTCATTGTGGCTGAGTTTCCACTCCTGGAACATGACCATCCCGAACAGCAAACCGGTCTGGATCGGGACGCGGAATTACGAGCGACTCTGGGACAACCCAGATTTCTGGAACAGCGTGCAGGTGACGCTGATCTTCGTCGTCGTGGCGGTCTTTGTCGAGTTTGTTTTCGGGATGGGGCTGGCGCTGCTGGCGACGAGCCGGATCCGGGCGATGGGCTGGATCCGGACGGTCATGCTCTTTCCGCTGATGCTGGCCCCGGTTGTCGCCGGGGTGTTGTGGCGGACTCTGTTCCATTCGAGCTACGGGGTGATCAACTGGGCGATCGGCAAGGTTGGTATCCCCGCGCAGGAGTGGCTGGGGTCGCCCTCGCAGGCGTTGCCGGCGGTCATTGCCGTCGAGATCTGGCAGAACCTGCCGGTGGTGACCTTCGTGCTGGCGGCAGGCATTCAATCATTGCCGGTCGATCTTTACAAGGCGGCACAGGTCGATGGGGCCAGCGCCTGGCAGATCTTCCGGAAGATCACGTTGCCGCTGCTGAAGCCGGTCATTCTCGTGCTTCTTTTGCTCCGGGTGATGGATGCCTTCAAGGTTTTCGATATCGTCTTCACGATGACGTACGGCGGGCCAGGTCAGACCACCGAGCTGATGTCGATGCTGATCTACAAGACCGGTTTGCGATTCTTCCAGATCGGCCAGGCGAGCGCGATGTCGTGGGTTTTTCTGGTCGCGATCTTCCTGATCTCGCTGCTCTTCATCTGGAGAATGGATAAGGAATGAGCGCCGCGACCTACGAACCGGCGCTGGCAGCGGCGCCGGAAGGACCGAATTACGAACGCCGCAAGCGCATCGGAGCGATAGCGCTCTATGTGCTGACGATCGTGATCATGATCATCATCGCCTTTCCCATGTACTGGCTGGTGACGACCTCGTTCAAGGTGCCAGGGGATACGGCGACCTCGCCGCCGGTCATCGTGCCGACTCGTTTTACTCTTGATAATTATGTCAACGCATTTAACACGGCTGGTGTGCCAAAAGCATTTTTCAACAGTATCGTTATCGCTCTGGCCAGCACGTTTCTGACGACGATTCTGGGGGCGATGGCCGCCTATGCCCTGGCAAAGACCTACCTCGCCTATGCCATCAGGCGCGGACTGATGATCTGGATTCTGGTTACGCGGATTTTTCCGCCAGTGACGACTGCGATCCCCTACTACGTGATCGTCCGCAATCTGCATCTGGGCGACACCCACGCCGCGCTGATCATGACGTACGTCGCCTACGGGTTACCGTTCGTGATCTGGCTGATGCTGGGGTTCTTCCAGGATATGCCGGCCGAGATCGAGAAGGCGGCGATTGTCGATGGCTGTTCCTTCTGGCAGCGGTTTCAGAAGGTGGTCCTGCCACTGGCGCTGCCGGGTCTGGCTGTGACGTCGATTTTTGCATTCATCTACGCCTGGAACGAATTGCTGTATGCCTCGATGCTGACCTCGTTCAACGCCAAGACGATCCCGGTGGTGGTGTCGGGGTTCATCTCCGATCAATTTCTGCGCTGGGGGGAGATGACGGCGATCGGCACGTTGATGGTCATCCCCGTGCTGATCTTCGCAGCTGGCGCGCAGCGGTATCTGGTGCGGGGACTGACCTTCGGAGCGGTAAAGGGGTAGGCATGGCGCAGATACGCTTCGACCGGGTCAGCAAGCGGTTCGGCAGTCAGCATCAGCTGGCGGTGGACAATCTCAACCTGGACGTTCACGACAAGGAACTGTTGACGCTCGTGGGACCGAGCGGCTGCGGGAAGTCGACGACGCTGAATATGCTGGCGGGGCTGGAGGATCCATCGGAGGGCCTGATTTCGATCGACGACCGGGTGGTCAATCAGGTGCCGCCGGGAGCACGCGACATCGCGATGGTGTTCCAGAGCTACGCGCTCTATCCGCATATGACCGTGCGCCAGAACATCGGGTTTGGGCTGGAAGTGCGAGGCGTGAAGAAGCAGGAGATAGCGCACCGGGTGGACGAGGCCGCGCAGCTTCTGGAGATCGGACCGCTGCTCGACCGCAAGCCGAAGGAGCTTTCTGGAGGTCAGCGGCAGAGAGTGGCGCTGGGCCGGGCAATCACCCGCGATCCGAAGGTGTTCCTGCTCGACGAGCCGCTAAGCAATCTGGATGCCCAGTTGCGGACCCAGATGCGGGCGGAACTGCGATTGCTCTTTCAGCGGATCGAGGGAACGGTCGTGTATGTCACACACGATCAGGCCGAAGCGATGACGCTGAGTGACCGGCTGGTGGTCATGCGCGACGGGCGGGTTCAACAACTCGGGACGCCGCTGGAGGTTTACAATCATCCCGTAAATATGTTCGTGGCGCGTTTTCTCGGCAGCCCAAGCATGAATTTTGTCCCAGCTACCGTTGGGTCGGTCGATGGCTCGGCAGTGCTGCAAACCGCTGGTGGACCCGTTGCCGTTCCTGCGGAACTTGTGCATGTTCTGACGGCCGGGCAGACGGTCGCTGTCGGGATTCGTCCGGAGGACATTGCAGTCGCGCATGGAGAGGGAGATGGCTTGCGCGCCACGATCGAAGTGATCGAGCCGATGGGATCGATGAACGTCGTGTATGTCCGTCTCGGCGGTGAGCGCATCGCGATCACGACCGAGCCGACGTTCTGGGGTCAGTTCGGCGACGCAGTCGTGTTGACGTTCGATCAGGGCAAGATACGATTGTTCGATCCTGAAACGGAAGTGCGCATCGGCGCGGCGTGATTTTCCGCGATCGAGGTTTCAGCATGGACTCCACTGCTGAAACAACCGGACCATGCTCGAGTGCCAGCAGTCTCGACAGTGGCCAGATTCAGATCGACCTCTGGAACCATTGCGATTCCTGAAAAGGATTCATGGAATTCTTCACAAAAGGTGATGCTCGCTGACATAGGCGATTAGCTCTTTTTGCGTTCGTAGACCGAACTTGTTCAAGATGTGTTCGATGTGCGTGCGCACCGTGCTCTCGCTAATAAAGAGTTCATGGCCTATTTCTTTTGCTGTCCGGCCGGGAACGAGGCGCAGCACTTCCCGCTCCCGGCGAGACAGCGATTCATAGGTCAGGGACGCGTGGTGTTTCGGCGAGGGTTGGCGATCACCCTTCGTGGAGATTGGCTCAAGTGCGGCGGCCACTGCTTCCGATGGGGTCATCGACGCCCCCTCGGCCAAAAGCGCGTCGAATAGCTCGCAACCCAGATGCTCCGCTGCTGCTGCCAGGTTTCGCTCATAGCGATCCCTGAAGGGAGTGCGCACAGCCGCGCCAAGCGTTGTGTGGAGATTTTGAATGGCACCGGAAATCCTGGCCAACTGCTCGTACTGGCTCTGCGAAGCCGCGGTTCTGGCGACCGAAAGGAGCACGGTGGCCACACCCCACTGGTCGTCCATGCGCAGCAACGAACTGAGACTTTCGCGCAGCAGCTGCCTGGCGGCGATGTAGTCTCCCTGGCCCGATTTGATATTTCCCAACACGCCTTGAGCCAGCGCCAAACCCCACGGATCGTCGATCGCCTCCAGCATGTCGGTCGATTGCAGCAGCAAATGTTCGGCTCCTGGATAGTCTTCGCGGACCATGGCCGCCACACCCTGTTCGAGGAGGGCCATGCCGATACCCCATGGATCATCGAGTTCGCGGAAAAGCCGGAGACTCTCCGAGGCAAGCTCATGCATCCGCTCTTCGCTGTTGGCATCCAGAGCCACCAGCCAACGGAACAAAAACGAGAGTGCGAGCTCATGTGTATTGCCGGTTGCTCTCCAGACTTCGATCGCTTTGTCGTACGATCGATCCGCCACGCCAACATCGCCCTGTGTTTCGGAAAGCGCTCCGTGGCCAGTCAGCACCCGAGCGTAAAACTCTTCCGGTTCGGAAACGCCAGGGAGTTGCAACACAAGATCGAGAGTCCGGCGTCCCTCGGCGAGATGCGATCGCCACCACCAGAATCTCCAGAGAGCGCCGGCCAGCTGAGCCGCGCGCCTGGCATCGCCTCTCTCGCAGAGCCACGAAAGAGCGGCGCGGAGGTTGTCGTGGGCTCGTTCGAGGCGGTCAAGCCACAGCCACCGGTCCGCTCCTCGCAAGTGCGGCAGCGCTGCTTCGGCGAGGGCAATGACGTAGTTCGCGTGATCGCTTCGAACTCCATCGAGCTCGCCGAGTTCCTGTAGCTGCTCCCAGCCAAACTCGCGGATCGTCTCCAACGTGACGAATGTGGGCTCGCCTTCGACCACCTGTCGTCTGAGCAGACTGCTGTCGATCAGGAGGGCGAGTTGATCGATGGCCGAGTCGATGGGCTCTCTGGCAGTCGAAGAGGTGGGTCGCTGCCCAACCGATTCGGCTTCCAGCAGGGTGAATGCCCCGGGAAAGACGCACAGACGGCGAAAAAACATTTGTGCCGGAGGAGGGAGCAGAGCGTAGCTCCAGTCGATGGCGTCCCGCATCGTCCGGTGACGATCAGGGGCGTCCCGGGAGCCGCCCGTGAGCAGTGACAGGCGGCGATCGAGACGCTGGAGCATCGCGTCAGGCGGCAGCACCTTCGAGCGGGCGGCGGCCAGTTCGATGGCCAAAGGCAAACCGTCGAGTCTGGCGCAAATCGAGGCGATCGTTGTCCCGCTGGCGGCGGGCGACGTGAGGTCGTGTGTGACAGCACCGGCGCGTTGAAGAAAAAGCTCGACCGCGGGACCGATTGGCGAGGTGTGGTCGGGTAGCGGAACCGGAATCTCTACCGCGAGGGGAGGCACCGTGAACTCGTGCTCCCCCTGGAGCTGGAGGCGGGTGCGGCTGGTGACCAGAATGTCGAGCATCGAACAGCGTGACAGGAGATCCGAAACATCCGTCGCGGCCGGGGCCAGGTGTTCGAAGTTGTCCAGAATCAACAACCATGGCTGGTCGCCCAGCCGTTTGGCAATCGCATCCAGCGGGAGGTCCCGATCTTCCTCGACGTCAAGCGTCTGCGCGGTTGTTTTCAGGACGAGGGCC
>JBFWRO010000060.1:0-10103 GCA_050248865.1 Thermomicrobiales bacterium
CGTTCGACCGATGTCTCGGCCATCACATGAAAATTCGGCAGTTCGCGGACCGGATCGATGTAGGCGAAGGAGGCATTCCAGCGAAGGCGGTCCGAGATATTGACTGGACCCGGGCCGAGGCCATGGTCGATGTCGAGATCGCTGAAATCGGCAATCGGAGGCAAGCCCGCGCCGGGGGCGGCTTCGATCACTGTCTGATGGAACGGGGTGAGGTCGGATACCCGCGGCACGTGGACGCGGAAGCGTTCGTTGGCCATCTGCAAATACGGGAGCAGGTCGTTCGCACCCCAGCCGTCATTACCGGCAGCTTCCCAGCCGTCGTAATCCTCGCGGTGACCCCAGACAACGGCGCAGCCATTGTGCGAAGAGCAACCACCCATCACTTTTGCGCGGGGCATGGCCATATTCGGAGCGCCATGCTGACCTGTGTTGACGTAGTTCCAGGAGTGCCGATCGACCGGCATCAGGCTTGGATCGAGAAGTGCCTGCGGCCAGCGGCCGGAATCGACCGGCCCAAAGTCCGGACCCGCTTCGATGAGCAGAACGCGCTCGCCAGCCTCGGCCAAACGTCCAGCCACGGCGCAACCAGCCGTACCGCCCCCGACAACGATGATTTCCGCCCGCATTCCTCAGCCTTCCACTCGATTCCGGCCCAGGCCGCTTCCGGCATGCCATTATCGCAGGATGGGTCACTCCGGTGGCGGGGGGTTCAACCCGTCCCCCTGGAGATGCGGTTGGACAATCTGACGGACGACGGTAGATCAGCAAACAACCGGGACGTTAGTTCTGGATCTCGATGCGCATTCCAGACGGCGACCACTGATACAGCCACTCCGCGAATTCGACCGGCAGATTGACACAACCGTGACTCATGACGGCGCCGAAGTTGTTATGCCAGTAGGCGCCGTGAATGGCATGGCCCCGGTTGGTGAAATACATGACCCAGGGAACATCCGGAACGTTGTAATACTCTCCGCCAAGGACGCCCGACATCGTTTGCGATATCAGTTTGTAATTGACAAAGAACGTGCCCGGAGGTGTCGCGAAACGCTCGCGTCCCGTGCTGACGAAGGACTCGGCAACTCGCGTGTTGCCATGCCAAACCGTCATGTATTGAGTCGACAGGTCGATCTGGATCCACTTCTCCCCAGTCGCGTTCCCGGCGTTTGGACTGATCCACCACGGCGGCGGCGGGATGAAGAGGTCTTCGGAATAGATTGGCAGATTCCCCTGTGGCTGGGGCTCTGTCGTGAGCCCATAACGCTGAGCGAGAACCTCCCCAACCGGAATTTCCCAAACATCCCTGCCGGGAGTCCAGGCAAGCTGACCATACTCGAAGGTCTGGTATGTAATGCCGTTCCGGCTGTACTCCTCGGTGATCGGAAATCCCAGGAACGCGGCCTCCCCGGTCGCTTCCCAGTATTGCTTGAATCCTCCCTGGATCGAATGCTGCGTCTCCGGAACGTAGCGCCAGGTGTCCGTGTTCGGCTTCGTCGTCGATCTGTCCGTCAAGGGCAGCCAGGCGCGCAACTCGAGCGCGAGGGCTTTGGACGGATGAGAGGCGTCATCCGCTTTTTCACCGGGGGCTATGTTTCGGAAAAGCGTTACCGGCTTCAGTTCCCGGCCGATTGCGCCATATTTAACGACATCGCCATTCGGGTCCTCGGGCCAGTACTCCAGTCGCGCAAATTGGTAATACTGCACGATGTGGCCATTCTCGGTGATCTCGGGCGTGATCGGATAGCCAAGACCCGTGATGCCCCACGAACGCCAGACATCGAGGAAATAGCCATCGACACTCTGGCCGGTCTCGGGGACGTAGACGGTGCGGGGAGCGCTCCAGGAAAGAGGGTTCTGTTGGGCGGCCACGGGAGATGCGCCAAGCAAAGGAATCAGCAGGCAAAGGAGAGGAAGGATTCTCCACCAGGAACCTCGGGATAGGGGAATTGCCAGCGTCCTCATCGTCCGATCCTCTTTCTGACGGTTACCAGTTCTCTACTCTGATTCACGTGTTCGACCGTTTCACATCCCACCTGAACACGGACAAACTCGTCCAGCGGTTCGTCCCCATCGATGTGGAGACGTATCGTGTCGCGAGAAACACATGTGCGGGAAGGTTGCTCCGCGAGTATACCAAGAGATACGGGGCGATTTCGAATCTGGATTATTGTGCGTCCCCGCCTGGCTTCGAACGCAACAACGTAAGCGACATGGAAGCGTTCAGGTTTGGTCTCTCGGCGGACCGTGTCGCGCCCTGCAGCCAATGACCGATTATTGGACAATCCACTCAGCATGAGCGGCTGGCGTTTGCGCGGGAGTCGAACAGAATGAGAGACAACGATCCGCTGTCCTGCGACACCTCGGTCGTCGTGCCGCCGCTGACCCGCGACGGGTCGGTGATCTTCGCCAAGAACAGTGACCGCTCTGTCAACGAGTGCCAACCGCTGGTGCACATCCCCCGAATGTCTCACGATCCTGATACGAGCGTGAGAACGCAATATCTGACCATCCCCCAGGTCGAAACGACATGGGAGATGATCGGCTCTGCGCCCTGGTGGCTCTGGGGATTCGAAATGGGCGTCAACGAGTGGGGTGTGACGATCGGCAACGAGGCCGTGCACACGCGCGAACCGACGCACCATGAAGCGCTGATCGGTATGGATCTGGTGCGGCTCGGTCTAGAGCGAGCAATCACCGCCGAGCAGGCGGTCACGGTGATTGGCAGGCTTGTCGAAACCTACGGCCAGGGCGGGAGCTGCGAGGCCACGCACTATCGAACCTATCAAAACTCCTTCATCGTTGCTGATGCGAACGCTGCCTGGATTCTCGAGACGGCAGGACATCGCTGGGTAGCGACGAGCGTCAAAGAACGAGGTGCGATCTCGAATTTGCTGACGATTTCCGATTCCTGGGACGACGGTTCGCCGGGAGTCCGGGAGCATGCAGTCGCGCAAGGCTGGTGGCGAGACCCGGGCGGCTTCGCCGCGGCCTATCAGGATCCCGAAGCCGATCTCACTACCCGCACCTGCCGTCTCGAGCGTGCTCGCGATCTCCTCGGCCGCTACCAGACGGGAGTGGGCGTCGCGGACATGATGGCGGTCCTCCGCGATCACAGCGGCGGGGACCTGCCGACCGGCCCTGAACGGCTGCCGACCATCTGCATGCACTCGAATCCGGCATTTCCCGGTGAGACTGCCGCGGCGATGGTCGTCCGGATCCGTCCCAACCGGCCGAAGCTCCTGACCACGACAATCTGGACTGCCTTCGGCTCACCCTGTCTGAGCGTTTTCCGGCCTGTGTATCCCCTTGCTGCTGGATTGCCTGATGATCTGTCGAAGGGCTCGGCGGCATACGATGCAGAGTCACCCTGGTGGGTGTTCGAGCGTTTGCAGCGGCTGGTCGCCAGATCTCCGGGAACAGCCGGGGTGGTGCGGGCTGCATTCGCCACGCTGGAGCAGGAGTTTTTCGGCGAGACAGAGCAGGCCGAAACGATCGCGGCTGAGCAGCTGGCCGCCGGAGATCAGGACGGAGCCACGACAACGCTTCGCACGCTCGTCGACGAAACGACATCGCGGGCGATCGCGCTGGCCAGGCAACTGACCACCACCCTGCCGCAGCATGCTCACTATTCGCCCCATCCGGCACTGAGCGAGCATTGGGATGCCCTCGATGCCGCCGTATATGCAGCCGGAGTTGCGGGATGATGCGCCGGATTCTCCTGGTGCGAGCGGTGAATGTCGGCGGGGCCAAGCTGCCGATGGCAGAGTTCCGGGAGTTGCTCGGCGAGCTTGGGGGATCAGCGGTGAGAACCTACATCGCTTCCGGCAATGCGATCGTCGATGTTCCCGGCGACGCAGAGGCGTTCGATCGGAAGGTCGAGCGGGCCTTGCAGGAGCGGTATGGATGGTTTCGGGAGGTGACCTCTCGGACGCCGACGGAGGTCGAAGAAGCACTCGCGGCGCACCCGCTCGAGATGCTCGAAACGAAGTTCTCGTACATCATGTTTCTCACTGAAGAGCCGACAATGGAAGCAATAGCGGCAGCACGGGAGGTCGATACGGGGGACGATCTTTGGGACATCGTTGGCCGGGAAGTGCACTTGCGGTACACAAACGGCGCTGGAAAGGCGAACCCGGGCATCGACAAGGCGCTCCGCAGACTGAAGTCGCCAGGCACGGCGCGCAACGTGAATACTGTTCGCACGCTGATCGAACTGGCCACGACGTCGTGAGACTGCTTGACGATCTCGACGTCTCTGCCTAGGATGCGCAACAGCGTTCATGGAACAGGCTATCGTTCGGGGGATCTCGCCGGGGGCGAGCACTATCTAACAGGAGGAGACTATGCGATTCGAGCGTTCCCTTCCCTCGATCAGCCGGCGCGGCATGCTCGGGGCAACTGCTGGTGCAGCGATCTCGCTGCCATTTGCCCGGTTCAATCCGGCGTTCGCTCAGACTGAGTTGAATGTGTTGTCGCCCCTTGCTCCCGATCCGGCTCCGCCAGGCGTCGCAGAGTTCTCTCTCGACGCGTTCGAAGCATGGAAATCGGAAAACGAGGCCGCAGTGTCCTATGAGGCCGTGGCCTGGAGCGAGCTGCACGATAAAATGGCAACCAACTTCGCGTCTGGCTCGTACGTCCATGACGTGATGTACATGAGTGGCTGGGTGCCGGAGTTTTCTTCGTTTCTGACTCCCCTGGACGGCTACATCTCCGATGAGCTGCGCGCCGACCTGCCGGGATCGAGCTTCAGCACGGTAACCTGGAGTGGCATTGAGCTCGGGGTAGTCTTCACCCTGTCCCTGCTGACGCTTTTCTACAACCAGGCGCATCTCGACGAGGCCGGGATCACCGCTCCTCCCGCAAACTGGGACGAATTGAAGGGATACGCGGAAGAGCTGACCCGCGACGGTCGTTACGGCTGGGTGCTGAACTATGGAGCGCCAGAAGGCATCGGCGGCGTGGCCTCCTACTGGATGGTCTTCCTCCAGCAGGCGGGCGGCAAGATGTACGGCGACGACGGCATGCCGGTTTTCAATGATTCGGCAGGCATCGACGCGCTGCAGCTGATGATCGACCTGATGCCCTTCACCGAGCCAAGCTCGATCGCCAACGTGGGCATCAACGACGCCACCAATGTGCTGACATCGGGCACGGCGTCGATGATGATGAACTGGCCTTTTATGTACAGAGCCGCAGAGGACCCGGAGACCTCCCTTATCGTCGGGCAGCTCGGGACATCGATTCTGCCAGCGGGTGAGGCCGGTTCCGCCTCGATCGACGGAACCGATGCCTGGACCATTGCCTCGAATTCCCCGAACCAGGACCTGTCCTGGGATCTCATCGAGTTCTATTTGGGGCCAGAGGTCCAAAAGCGGCAGGTTCTGGACACGGGATGGCTCCCGATCCGGCTTTCCGTGCTCGAAGATCCAGAAGTGCAGGAATCGTCGGCCAACGCCGCGGTCGTCCTCGAGCAGGCGCAGCATCCCTATGAGAGTTTCGTGACGCCCGATTACAACCAGATCACTCAGGTCATCGGCTCGGAGATTCAAAAGGCGTTACAGGGTTCGCAAACGGCTGCGGAGACGATGCAGATCTGTTCGGATGCGGTCACGGAGATTGTCTCTGCACGATAGATACCGTCGGCGGCGAGTGTCATGACGGGAGATCCCCCTCACCTGAATGGGCGTTGTTGCGCCACGCCGTAGTGAGAAGCGAGGCAGTTCCGCCGGAAAGGGAGAGCCGCAACGACGATTCGAGCGGCGTCGCGGGAAGCATGCCGCTGCGGCGGGAGATGCTTAGGTCTCACTTCGCAGCGCTCAGCATGACGCTGGCCGTTTCCTACCATGCGAGTGCCGGAGGCTGGCTGGTCAGAGGAGTTCGCTTTCACCGTGCATTCGCCGATGGGGAGAAGCCTGGAAGAGAGACGCCGGCGCCTGGGGCTGGCGCTGGTGACGCCAGCTCTGGTCGTGCTGGCGTTGGTCGTTCTTTTTCCCATAGCCAGAGCAGTGGTGTATTCCTTTCAGTCGGTCACGCCTGATCAGGGGGCATTTCGGTCTCGCTGGGTCTGGTTCGACAACTACCGGTTCATGGGCAGTGACCCGGCGGTGAAGACTGCGCTGCGAAACACGATCTTTTTCACGGTGGGGGAAGTGGTTCTGGTCATCAGCATCGCGCTGCTGACCGCGCTCCTCTTGCACCATCCATTCGGGCGATTCGGAGCATTCCGGGTGATTCTGCTCATTCCCTGGGCGATCGCACCGGTAGCGAACGCAGTGCTCTGGGAGTGGATTCTGCACGGCAGCTACGGTGTGCTGAATGCGGTTCTGCTGCGGCTTGGATTGATCGATCAGTACACGATCTGGCTCGGCGATGCCGATCTGGCCCTGCGGATGGTGTTGCTGGCGGATGTCTGGAAGTCGGTGCCGTTCATCGCCCTGCTCCTTCTGGCCGGGCTGCAGAACATCCCGCGCCACCTCTACCGGGCTGCGAAGCTCGATGGCGCCACCGCGTGGCAGCGATTTCGCTTCGTCACCGTGCCCGGATTGCGCACTCCATTGACGCTGGCCATGATCCTGCAGACGATCTGGGCGATCAAGGTCTTCGATCTGATCTATGTGCTGACCAAAGGCGGACCTGGCGACGGCACGCTGATGGCAAACTTCCTGGCCTACCGGGTGACCTTCAACTACCTCAACTTTGGCTATGGCGCCGCGCTGGCGAATGTGATTTTCCTGGCCATGCTGCTGCTCTCGTTCGTCTATATCAAGGTGCTCAAACCAGGCACGCCGCGGAGCAGGAGCGTGACCCCATGACGGGCGGAACGCGACGACGGCTCTCCCTTCTGCTGGGAGATGGTGCGGTGGTGGCCGGTTTGATTATTTTCCTGTTATGGACCCTGGCCCCAATCGCCTGGATGGTTCTGAGCAGCTTCCTGCCACACCGGTCGCTGATTTCCCGTCCGCCGGATGTGGGCTGGTCCCAGCTCACCTTCAGAAACATCCAGGGGGTAATGGAAGACCGGGACACGCTGGTATCGGCATTTGTGAATTCAGCCATAGTGGCCACGGCGACCACCGCGCTGGCATTGGCGCTCGGCGCACTGGCCGCGTATGCGATCGCCCGGTTATCCGTGCCGGCAGGCAGCCAGTTGATGCTGATGGTGCTGGCCACCCAGATGTTTCCCGGGATCGTGCTGGTCATTCCGCTTTTCATCGTGCTCAGCCGCGCCGGGATGATCGACACGCATGCTGGTCTGGTGGTGGTCTACTTGTCGTTCGTTCTGCCCGTTGTGATGTGGATCCTGAAGGGCTTCTTCGAATCGATACCGGCCGAGCTGGAGCGAGCGGCGATGATCGACGGGGCGAGCGCCATGCAGACGTTCCGTCTGGTCGTGCTGCCGATTTCTTTCCCCCCTCTGTTCGCGGCGGCAGTATTTGCCTTCATCGAATCGTGGAACGAGTTTTTCTTCGCCGTGATCCTGACTCGCACAGAGATCAAGACAGTGCCGATCCGAATTTCGGAATTTTCTGGTCAGTACCAGACCGCGTTTGGCGAGATGCTGGCGGCGGCGATGCTGGCGAGTATTCCCGTCGTGGCGGTTGCAGTCGTTTTTCGCAAATACATCCTGCTCGGGTTCGCCGAGGGGGCGGTGAAGGGATAGCCGGTGACCCGGATCGAATTGATCGATGTTGTCAAGCGCTATGGCGGGGTGAATGCCTGCGATGGCGTCGACCTGCTGATCGACGAAGGGGAGTTCATCACTCTGCTTGGTCCGTCGGGGTGCGGCAAGAGCACGACGTTGAACCTGATTGCCGGTCTCGACGAGGTGACATCCGGGTTGATTCTGATGAACGACCGGAGAGTCAACGATTTCAGCCCATACGAGCGTGACGTGGCGATGGTCTTTCAGCAATACGCACTCTATCCGCACATGACCGTTGCGGAAAACATTGGATTTACTCTTCGTTTGAGGAAGCGGCCGAAAACGGAAATTCGGGAGCGGGTGACGCGCGTGGCGGAGTTGCTCGAGCTGACTCCTCTCCTGGAGCGGCTGCCACGCGAGTTGAGCGGTGGGCAGCAGCAACGGGTGGCGATCGGCCGGGCGGTTATCCGGGAACCGGGGGTCTTTCTCTTCGATGAACCATTCTCGAATCTCGACGCTGCGCTACGGGTGCGCATGCGCAGTGAAGTCAGACAGTTGCACGACAGGCTGGGTGTAACGTCGGTTTTCGTGACGCACGATCAGGAAGAAGCGATGTCGATATCCGATCGCATCGCCGTGATGCGCGCCGGTAAGGTCGAGCAGTTTGGCACGCCGGAAGAGGTCTACGCCGCTCCCGCCACGAAATATGTGGCGCAATTCGTGGGCAGTCCGCGGATGGACATCTTCGCGGGCGACGTGAAAGCGATTGCCGACGACGTGGTTCTTGCGGCTGGTGGTCTGGAGATTCCCTTGCCGCGGTGGATCGCGGATCTGACGCCGGACGCGGGCATCGAGATGGGGATTCGGCCAGAGCATGTCGAGCTCGTGGACGAGGGATTGCCCGCCATCGTGCGCCTGGTTCAGCCGATCGGACCGGAGACCCATGTGACGATCGGCTGGGACGGCATCGAGCACACACTCACCGCCCGCCTTCCGGGCATCGCCCGGTATCAACATGGTGATTCCGTGCAGGTCTCGTTGCGAAAGGAAGCGATGGTCTTTTTCGACCCCAGGACCGGGAAGCGGATCACACCCCCGCGAACCTGATGGAGGACCTCCCCCAGGTTCGACCTATTGAAGAGACTTTGGATGAATCGAGGCTTTCCATTGACTGATAAGGTGGTCGGCGAATTTTCCGGCGCATGCGGCAATCGTGAGCGAGGGATTGGGACCCACCGGTCCCGGAATGACCGAACCATCGGCGATAAAGAAACCCGGGTGCCCGAAAACCTCGCCATTGGTGTCGACGACCCCCTCATCAGGTGAGGCGCCCATCGGGCACCCACCGAGGGGATGGACCGTAATGACCCTGCTCAGATGAGTCAGGGGATTGTCGTGGAAGCGTGCATGCAGGGCTTTGGCGATCTGCGCCCCCGACCTGCGCACATTCGCGAAATAGGGCGCGGAGGTCTGAATCGACCAGTCGACGGCAAGGCGCCCCTTTTCGTTCAGCGACATCACGCCATCAGGCGTGTCGCGACCCATCGACAAGAGCGGCATCGAGGAGCTGGACAGGGTGCAGTCGCCCAGCAATGCGCCAATTTCCTGACTGATGTCCGTATCTGCGCCCGCCCTCCGGCGTAACCAGCGAGGCACCATCGCCCGGGCGATCCGTGTCAATCGCTTGAAAAGCGAGTAGAGGTCGGTCGCTTCGATCAGCCAGTTGGTGAATTCAGGATATCCGGCGTCCTCCACATAGTAATAGCCTCGCGACTGGCCATTGGCGTCCTTTTCGTGGAAGCGAATCGCGCTGGTGATCACCGGACCGTACGACGGATCGAGCACCCGCGGCCTCAGCGCCTTTTCGTCTTCTTCCTGCGAGCGATAAAGAAAGGTCAAAAGGTCGCCGTTGCCGCAGAATCGCGTGCCGAGCGCCTTGCGACTCAGGTGCGGGAAGTTGTCCGCGTTTTTGAGCATCAGAAATGTCGAGCCGAAGCTCCCGGCGGACAGAATGAGGTAGCGGGATGTTATTTCCGTCAGCGGCATGTCTTTCGAAGCGACCGAACGCTTCCGGCCAACTGGCCCGTCCTGATGCACGACATAGCGCACTCGATAGCCGCCATCGTACGGCTCGAATTCGCGGACTTCCGACCGGGCGCGAATATCGGGCGGCAGCGGGAGCTGGAGCGCGGCCGAGAGATATGTCAGATCGAGCGTGTTCTTGCTTCCGTAGTTGCACCCCAGGTCGCATTCGCCGCAGAGCTGGCAGGTAAGCCGGGTGCGGCCGAACATGCTGGGCGGCGCCCCGGTGATTGGCTCCGCCAGGCGGGGTTCTTCACCCGGATTGGCAAACGTGACCGCCAGTTTCGGCAGCTCGAACATGAGATCGGGGTTGGTGTCCTTCAACGCGTCCGCGGCGATCTCCATGGCCATGGTCTTCGACGTGAGGTTATAGGGCTGG
>JBFWRO010000061.1:0-10102 GCA_050248865.1 Thermomicrobiales bacterium
AACCCGCGCACTATCCGCCTCATTCATCTGACAACCGATCGTCCAGATGAAGAAGCGCTTGCCGTTGTCTGGGAGACGGGACGGCGCGAAAGAAGGCTGAATGGTCAGGGCAGCGCCGTGAGTCAAGCTGGAAATCCTCAGAATGCGGAACAAGCATAGATGGCGAGACTTCGCGGGCCCAGGTGCCGGGAAATCTTCCAACCCCCGAGTATACACCGATCTGGCGGTTTACTACGAAAGGTGCTTCGGTGTCACAGATCGGGACAGGATGCATTCCATCGACTTGTGGACGAACGCAATTTCCGTTCGTGTTCGTACATCCGCCGTTGTCACATAGACAACCGCACTTCTTCTTGCTAAACTGCGAAAACTGAGCGGGCAGGGGTGCCTCTTCTGATCCAAGGCGTTGACGCACGGGCAACATCCCACGGGGATAGCTGTGCATTGCCCTGCTTGACCGTACAGTCAAAGGCAGCGATGGGCATGAAACGACGAGTTTGTGAAACGTGTTTCTTTTTCGAGACGGCGGGCCTGAATAACAGCGGCTGGTGTCGCCATCCTGATCGTCAGTTCGGCCAGGGTGTCCGGCTCGTTGTACGAGGAAATGAAATTGCCTGCCGTAACGGTTGGGACGCTGACCTGTGGGTCAGTGCGGAGATCGATGCATCCGGGTCCATCGAATCCGCAAACGGCCACTTGGCCGCAGTCGAGACGTCAGACCAGATCACGTCGATCGTCCCCGCCCGATATGAGCCCGAGCCTCCACACCCAGGTCGCAACCATCCGGCAGAAGATCCTGTCAGAGAAGACATAGTTGTCGGCCATGCGCCGTATTCTGGATATGTGGCCCCGGAACGAGACGCTCGAGATCTGGTTACGAATCCGCGCGCGGCTATTTTGCGAGCGCGAGAGCAGTTCAAGAGCCGCCAGAAACGAGAGGGCCGCATTGCCGACCTGGACCAGCACCCGCCTTTGATCGTCGACGCGACGGACGACTTCCCTGCCTCCGATTGGGATTTACGAGAGGATGAGCGGGAGGACTGGAGCGATCGCACCGGGCAGGATGCCCCCTTTTTAGGCAGGGATGAGTCGCGATCACGCAGCCGTCAGATCAACGCCATTCCACCGGTTTCTCGAGAAGAAATACGCCGTCCCTTCCCGACGATCACGTCGTTCGCCGAAGACGCAGACCGGTTCGAGTCTGTCCCAGATGACCTCTTTACCGTCAGCGACAGCTCAACCCGTGACGACTTGCAGGATGCCGATTCCCGGTCGGGCTTCGATGTCGAGTTTGTCGCAGATCAGGAATTTTTCGGTGACGAGCCCGAGTTCGTGGAAGAGATTCACCCGGTTGGGCATCGCCGGAGGGAGTCCTTTTTCGAGCGATTCATGCGGGAGCGACGAGAGCGACATTCAGACGAACACCTGCCCCTGGCCGCCGAGACAGTCGAAGACGATTTCGCATTCAGCGAAAAGCGGCCCGACCGGCAATACGACTTCGAGGCGCCATATCTTCAGGAGGAGTCATTCAGGTCACATGAACCTCTTGCGACAGGCGCCGGCGTTTCGCAAGATCCGCCGGAGATTGCGGCGTGGTCGCAGAATGATTCAACGATGGAAGAGCGGAGAATCTTATCCGCTGGCAGAATTTCAATGCGAACAGAGGACCGACTCCACCTGCACGGCGCACGACGCCAGGCACCGAGCACCGACCGGGCAACCGATCCGGAACCGGCAGCTCATTTTCGCGAAATAGAGTCGGACCGCTACCGTGAGGATATGATCGACCCACGTTCACTTCATCACGAGCACGGTAGAGAACGCCTGCTGGCGAGAAACGATGGATTCGACACGCCGCATCGGGGCACCGCCCTGGCGCACGTGGAAGCGCCGGATCATGGTCGCAACGCTGATGTTCAGGAAGACATCGCCCTCCCGATCGACGACCTTCCCCGGTGGGATGACGAGCACTCGCGATATCGGGGCGCAATGGTCGCCCAGCGACAGGCTGCAGCCCCCGCCTTTACCGCAGATGTGCCGAGAATGTGTCGGACCTGTCGTGATTACCGGCCATCCGAACGACCGGACAGAGGCTGGTGCAACAACGCCTGGGCATTCACCCATCGTCGCATGGTGGACGCCGACTCTCTCTCCTGCGGTCAATCGACACTCGGTTCGTGGTGGACGGCCAACGACGGGTACTGGCAAGGACCGGCGGACGTGACGCGTCATACGCAGGAAACGCCATTGCTCGACCGCTTGCTCGCCTCCCGGTTCGATCATTTCGAATCAAACCGCAGGGCCAGCGGAAGCAGCGAGCGATCGTGAGGCACAGGCCCGGGACTGCTATCGACGGAAATTTGGTAGACTAGAGCAGACGCTATCGCTGTCCCGCACTAAGCGGTCCGTCGACTGAGAATTGGATCCGCGACTCCATCATGTCTGTTTTTGGCGACACCCTGCGGCAGGCCCGGGCCCAGAAGGGTCTCACGCTTCGAGAAGTCGAGCGTGATCTCCGAATCAACAGGCACTACCTTGCTGCACTGGAAGAAGAATCGTTCGAGCACCTTCCCTCGCTGACGTATCAGCGTGGCATCGTTCGATCCTACGCCTTGTACCTCGGGCTCGATCCGTCCCGGCTCGTCACGCTCTTCGAGGAAGCCAGAGGCGTTTCCGACGACGAACAGGGAATCACCGCTGCGATTCAGCAGCTTGAAATGCCGAACCACTGGGCGCCGAACTTCGCGATCATTGCCTTCACACTGATCGCCGGTGCAGTGCTACTGACGTGGCTCTACAGCGCCTACTACAGTACAGGTCCTGAGACTCCCGAGGTCATTGGGTTGCAACCCACCGTTACTCCAGTAAGCGACGAGCTCATTTTCATTCCCAGTCCGACTCCGCTGATTCCGACGCCAACGCCAACGTCGACCCCCAGCCCGGAGCCGACAGCAACGGAACAACTGGCTTCCACCCAGACACCAGACGAAGATGTCGCGGCGCAGCAAACAGCCAGTGGCCAGACACAGACCAACGATCTGACAACAGCTGAGCAGCCGGCGGCGCTGCCGGCCGGTCAGGCCGCAATCAAGGTCACAGCGACTCAGGCAATTGCACTTCAGATTGCCGTCGACGGTCGAGTCGTTTTCAATGGAATATTGGAAGAGGGCCAGAGCACCGGTTGGGCAACTGGCTCGACCTTCGACGTCTATACCTCCTCCGGGGTGAATACCGTTTTCACGAATCACCAGGGGGTCGAGTTTCGAATGGGTGAGGAGCCAGGAGAGGTTGTCTACTACCTATCAGGCTAGACACCGTTGTCTGAGGATGCCTGGAGCCCGCAAATCATCGCGATCGCCCTTTGCCGGACTGAAATGGCAAAGGGTGTTTTGCCTATGACGTCGCCGTCGAATTCGAACGGCATCGCTGGGGATGCCTCGATCTGAATCTCCCTCCCCCGGAGCTGAATCACTCGAGGGCTGGAGCGCCAACGCATGATCGTGAGGTCCGAAAGCGTTTGCCCAACTTCCAGCATGGAGTTCGCGGTGAAGATGGCCACTTCGAACAAACCATCGGAGCGACTCTGTGTGGGAACCACGGTAAACCCGGGATGAATCACCGCACCGGTATTGGCAATGAGCACCATTCTGGAGTGCACGTTCACCGTGGCGCCGTCCACGGTCACTGCAACGTCCGACCCACGATCGCGCACTCCCCTGATGGCTGGCGGGAGATATCCCAACCACTGCAAACGCCGTTTCAACGATGAGCTGGATCGCTCGAAGATGCGAGCGTCGAGTCCAGCTCCACCGAGGTGCAAAAGCACTCGATCGCCGCATATTCCCGCATCGACAAGCTCGATCCTGTGCTCCCCGGTGATGAGGCGAATCGCGCCTTCAGCAGTGGCCGGCACCCGGTTCACTTTGGCCAGCATGTTCGTTGTCCCAGCGGGCACGATTCCCAGCGGAACACCAGTGTCTATCAACGCGGCTGCGGTGCTGGAGACGGTGCCATCGCCGCCTATCGCGACCACTACCGAGGTCTGAAGCAATTCAGGGGCGATCCGCGAGGAAATCGGTTCCCCAGCGGCAGTCTCGATGATCGTCAGAGGCCAATCTGCGGCATGGATCCCAAACAAGCGCTCTATCTCGCTCCGTGGCACCCGGCTTGTTGGGTTGTATACCGCAACGATCTTCAATGACGCTCCCGAGATGGGCGAAATCCGAGGATTCCATCCCAATTGATTTACGGACGCAGGAAGGGCTCAGGCGGCCTGATCGTCCGGACCAAAGATGCGGTCTGCGATCTCATTCGCCAACCAGGTCGCCGCTGCCGTCAAGGCCAGAGCCAGAATCCCCCGTACAACGTTCTTCATCATTCAATCCTTTCGAACCCCGCAGGAGTTTCAATTGCACCGCCAACACATCCGCGCATCTTAATACTCAGGTCGCCGCGCTACGATCACCGCCGGCACAGCGACCACTCCCGCCAGCAGCGTCAAGTCGGCCAGCGTCATTCTGCCGAGCAGCTCGAAGTCTCCACCTGGCAGCACCTTCAGAACAGCCGCGAACGGATCTGTCACGCGGTAAATCAAGCTGCCAACCCAGAGATTGTCCGAGATACCAATACTCAGGAGCAACGAGCGGATGACGATGAACGATGAGAGAAGCGAATAGAGTGCGATTCCCATCTGTGCCAGGAGACGGGCGCCGCTGCCGCCTGACGGATTCCGACTCATCCTGTTCCTGGTCGTGCTCATGAGGATCCGATAGATCGGCCGTTGATGAGATCGACAATCCGTTCGGTGATCACATCAGCCAGTTCGCTCTTGGACATTTCCTCAAGGGACTCTGGAAGGCGATTTCGGTAGATTAGGGTGGCCTCGCTTGTCTCGCTGCCGATTGTCTTTTCAGCGTCGTTTGCGACGATCATGTCGAGCGCCTTCGACTCGAGCTTGCGTTTGGCATTCTCGACGAGGTTCTCTGTTTCAGCGGCAAAGCCCACCTTGATCAATCCGGGTTTCGCGACCCCAGCGACGATATCGGGATTCGCAACGAGGTTGATCGTCAGGGAGTCGCCGAAGTTCTCCTTCTTGATCTTTGCCGGGGACTGGCGGTCGGGCCGGTAATCAGAAACCGCGGCGGCCATGATGATTGCGTCGGCAGTTCCTGTCGAATCCCGCACCGCCGCCTGCATCTCTCGAGCGGATTCGACCCGGACGACCTCGGCTCCATACGGCGGCTGCAGCGCGACGGGTCCCGTCACCAGCACAACGCTCGCGCCTCGATCGATCAGGGCCTGGGTCACGGCATAGCCCATCAAGCCGCTCGATCGATTGCCGACGAACCGGATTGGATCGACTCTCTCGCGGGTTCCACCCGCCGTCACCACAATTCGACGGCCCCGGAGTGGCCCGTCTGCTCCCAGAACCTGACGAATGGCGCCCAGGATCATCAATGGCTCGGCCATCCGGCCGTCACCGATCGCTCCGGATGCGAGCCGGCCAGATTCAGGTCCCACCTGGTGGACCCCTCGCTCCGCCAGCGTCCTCAAATTGGCCTGGGTTGCCGGATGGTGGTACATCTGATGTTCCATGGCAGGAGCAACGATCAACGGACATTGCGAAGCAAGAACGGCGGCGCCGAGCATATCGTCGGCGCGCCCGGTCGCCAGCCGGGCGAGTGAGTCGGCCGTGGCTGGGGCGATGACGAAGATGTCCGCCTCCTGGCCAAGCGTGATGTGGCCGTGCCATGTGTCGCGCCAGGTTTCGAACACGCCAGAATGAACCGCGCGCTTGGTTATCGCTCCAAAGCTCGCTTCGCCGACAAAGTGGAGTGCGCCTTCAGTGAGGACGACGTCGACGGCGGCTCCGGTCTGCACCAGTTTGCTCGCCAGGTCGACAGACTTGTACGCGGCAATGCCCCCGGTAACGCCGAGAACTATGCGGGCGTTCCGGATAGAAGTCACGCTTTCTCTCGCTTCCTTATGAACTGCCGGTCGGCATCGAACCAGGTCGATCGGTGCTCGTGACACCCCTCGACTGTTACGTGAAGCTCACAAGGACTGCGAAAAGCGTCCAGAGGACAGAAAGGGCGATTGTCGCTTGAAAGAGCGTCTTCTCGAAACCCCGGCGAGTCCGATAGATCGATCCGGAATCTCCACCAAAGGCTCCGCTGAACGAAGACCCCTTGGTCTGCAACAAGATCACCACCATTAAGACGATCGAGAGAAGAATCATGACGATCGAGACTACGGTATCCATTCAGCTCGTTGCCTTCGCTCAGTACGTGCGCAATGCTTTCTGCAAGAATCGGCCTGTGGCCAGCAGATAAGTCTAGCAGGATTCAATGATGCTCAGAAACTCTTCCGGTTTCAGGCTGGCACCGCCAACCAGTAGCCCATCAACATCAGGTTCGCTCAGAAAGCTCGAGGCATTCTGCGCCACTACACTCCCACCATACAGGATTCGAAGATTCCCGCCGAATTGGTTGGCAATGCTGGCGCGAATGAAGGAAGCCATGCGCTGCGCATCGTCTGCGGAAGCTGAGCGCCCGGTGCCGATCGCCCAGATCGGTTCGTAGGCAATGACGCATTCAGTTACGTCAAGACCCCGCAGTTCCGTGAGAACCGCTTCGATTTGAGCGCCGACGATCCGCTCCTGCTCGTTGTTCTCGCGAACCTCGAGCGATTCCCCGACGCAGACGATCGGTTTCAGTCCAGACTCTATCGCTGCTCTGGCCTTGCGGCCCACGAGCTGATCTGATTCGCACGCATCGCGCCGGCGCTCGGAATGTCCAACGATCACCCAACGGCAAAGTTCGGAGAGCATGCCAGCCGAAATCTGACCCGTAAACGCGCCGGATGTCTGATCAGAACAGTCCTGCGCCCCGAGCGCGACGGACGAACCGCGTGTTGCCCGGGCGATCGCCTCCAGCCAGATGAATGGAGGAAAAATGACCACTTCGACACCGGGAGGAAGGGTCGCTTCGCAAACCTCCGTCGCGAGCGCCAGGGCGTCATTGCGACTGGTATTCATCTTCCAGTTTCCTGCAATCAGCTTCGTTCGCATCAACACTCCTCCGGCCGATCGAGGGCGGCGACACCGGGAAGAATGGCTCCTTCGAGAAATTCGAGCGATGCTCCCCCGCCGGTGGAAAGGTGGTCGATTTGATCTGCCACGCCTGATTGTTCGATTGCCGCGAGAGAATCACCGCCACCGACAACACTGAAAGCCTCCGATGCAGCGATTGCCCGGGCAACCCCCAGGGTGCCGTTGGCGAAGGCAGGTTGTTCGAAAACGCCCATTGGCCCATTCCAGAAGACCGTTCTCGCGTGCGACAGAACGTTGGCATACTGCTCGACTGTCTCCGGGCCAATATCGAAGATGCGTTCACCGTGGGGGACGGCGCCAGCATCGACAATATGTCCTATCTCCGTCACTTCCGAAGCCACGACAACGTCAACTGGAAGATGGATCATGACCCCTCGTGCTTCGGCTCCTGCCAGAATGCCTTTCGCGGTCTCTGCGAAATCGCGGTCCGCGAGCGACTCGCCGATTTGCTGACCGCGTGCAAGAGCAAATGTGTTGGCGATACCACCGCCGAGCAGCAGGGAGTCAACCTTTCCGAGCAGATTCTGAATGACGCCGACTTTATCAGTGACTTTCGCACCACCAAGAACCGCAACAAAGGGCCTGGCCGGATTGTCAGTCAGCAGGCCGAGATTTTCGAGCTCGCTCTGCATGAGGAGTCCGATGTATGCCGGGAGATAGCTGGCAACTCCTGTCGTCGAGGCGTGGGCGCGATGCGCCGCCCCAAAAGCATCATTCACATAAAGATCAGCAAGGCTCGACAATTCCTCGGCGAGCGAAGCATCGTTCTTTTCCTCTCTTGGATCGAAGCGCAGGTTCTCGAGGAGGAGCACATCTCCGGGCCGGAGGGCGGCCGCCAGCGACTGGGCGCTCTCCCCTGTCACGTCTGTGGCCTGGGCAACGGGGTGGCCGAGGAGATCCTCAAGGCGCCTGGAAGCGGGGGCGAGTCGCAGGTCCTCTACCACCTGGCCCTTCGGTCTTCCCAGATGAGACGCGAGAATGACCGACCCGCCCCGATCGAGAATGGAACGTATCGTCGGAATTGACGCCCTGATTCGCGAGTCATCAGTCACGCGACCGTTCTTCAGCGGCACATTGAAATCGACTCGGACCAGAACACGTTTGTCTCGAACTTCGGCTTCCTGAATGGATTTCATCGTCATGGTGATGCCTTTCGAATTGAACGCTTGCGCCGACCTCAAGCGGTACCCGGTACTCCTGCCTCGCCGAGAAAGGCGATCAAGTCGGCCGCCCGGCAAGCCATCGCCCACTCTGCATCGAACCACCCCCTGATCGAGACGAACGCCCGACCGACCATTTCCAACCCGTCGAGCGACACGACAACTGATCTCGCGTCACCGATTAAATCATGCGACACGAGGTTCAGGTCATCGCAAATTCCAAGAAGCCCCTCATATTGATCGGAGCCGGCGGCCTCTTTGAACACCCTGACGACATCATCGCGCTCAAATCTTCTCTCGGTTTCGATTGCCACAGTCAGCCAGGCGACAGGCGATACACCCGGCACGCAGACAACTGATCCGATCAACTTCGAGCCGAGGATTGGACTGAGCAGCCCAAGCTCGATGGATGTCGAGTCATGGAGGTGAGGAACAATATTGAAGAGACTCCTTGCCGCGAGAGGATCGTCCTCCGCACGATCGACAGCAACCTGGCCCGGGAACGGAGGATGCACGACAGTAAAACTGCCGCGAGCAATGGCGAAGTTCTGCTGAACGATATTGGCCAGAATGGCCGCGGCATTTAGCCGAGCTGATCCTGTTCCGACAATGTGGTGAGCATCGGGATTATAGGCGCTCTCATTGACACCAAACACAACCAGTTTCCCCAGATCACCTGGTGTTCCGGCGACGACGACCTTTTTCGCACCTCGCTCCAGATGTTTTTCGGCTCGCACGCCTGTCGTGGGCGTACTCTCTCCAAGAACAACCAGGTCGATTCCGAGTTCGCTCCAATCGAGTTCGCCCGGCTCAGATGTCGACGAAACGGAGACGGGCGTGTCTCCAATGGTCAACGAATCATCGGTTCCACTGACGTCGATTGGGAAACGCCCATAGAGTGAGTCCCGTTGCAGCCGGTGTACGATCGCCGACACTCCCGCGGCTTCATGAATATGCGCCACCTCGAAGAGATCGCTAAATCCGCCGGCAGCCACCGCAGCAAGAATGTGACGGCTGGCACCGCTCAGGCCGTCAATAGCAACTCGAATGGACAACGGGGCACTCCCAGGGACGCGGGGCAGTTCCACGGCCGTAGCCGTGATCAATCGGTTACTGCTAACGGATCGTTGCGCGTGCGCGGCTATCTGCAACCATGACGGCACCGGTTGCGGCCTTCGGCCGGCGCGCCAGGGTCATCAATGCAGCCGTAAGCTTCTCGGGATCGTGGCGCAAGGGGTTGGCATCGCTGACCACGTCCTGTGAAATCGTGCTGGTCGTGCCCCAAAATGCCAACGCCTCGGTATCGATAACAGCTTCGACATTGAGTTCCGGCCTGATTGCCTCGGCAGCGGCGCGGTTCGAATTAACAACCGCGAAGTCGAGATTGTCCTCACCGAGGTAATCCTGGACGACGCGGATATGATCACCAGCCGTGAAGTGGTCGGTCTCACCTTGCTGGGTCGCAACATTGCAGACATAGACAGTCGTTCCACGGGACCAGCGAATCGCCTCCAGAATCCCATCGACCAGGAGATTTGGGACAACGCTGGTGTAGAGACTGCCCGGACCGAGAACGATAAGGTCCGCATTGACGATCGCTTCCAGGGCAGGGGGATAGGCCAGAGGTTTGCCTTCGTCGAAATACACCTGCGCGATTGGCGTGCCTCTGCTCGAGATTTGCGATTCACCACACGCCTCAGTGCCGTCGACGAATCGCGCACAAAGCGTGACATTGTCAAGAGTTGACGGCAGGACGCGGCCGCGAATGTTGACAACGCGACCAAACTCGAGAACAGCTTGTTCGAAGCTGCCGGTCGTCTGAGTGAGCGCG
>JBFWRO010000062.1:0-9998 GCA_050248865.1 Thermomicrobiales bacterium
TGCGTCGTGAGTCCTTCGAAACTTGTCGTGCAAAGTCACGTTTCTCCTTCTATCGACGCGTGCCTCAGGCTCTTGCGCTGTGCATCTTGCCTTTTGCCTCGACAACCAGCGGCTGGTCCTGGAACCCCCCTGCAACCCGCTCGACTTGCGCGATGATCCAGCTCGAGCCATGCCTCCATCCCTCAGTGCGACTCTCCAGCCCGGCCGTGCCAGACCCGACCAGAACAAATGGAATCGGCAATGAGGCCGACAGTGTTCTCGATGCGCCGTAAAGGTGCGCCAGATCCTCAGCATCTCGACAGGGAGAAACGATCTTCAACAGGTCGGCACCCCGATCGGCCGCTTCCTGACCAATAGCCATCAGCTGCCCGGCAGTTTGGGGCCGCCCCGTGTGACACGATAGCAAGACCTGAGCACCTGCGGTATGCGCCTCGGAAACCACACCGCGCTGTTTCTCGACGGCATCCCGATCGTGGGTCAGTTCCGCAGGGGCGCCGGGCTCCGCGGCAAAGCGTGCTGCTTCCGGGGAACCCAGTGGCGGCGGTGGACACGGATCGAAGGTGTCCAATTCCATATCGATCGCCACCGATCCAAAGTGAAGAGCCGCCAGCTGCCGCTCCATCCGCTCCTCATCGGGCCAGTTCGGCAAGTCTCCAGCGTCAAATCCGTAGACCGTCATGAACTGCCGCCTCCGGCATGTCGTGTACACCGGCAAGGACGCTTTCGCCAGCATCTCCTCGAGCTCCTCGGACAGCACGTCGGCCACTGCCGGCAGGTTGAGCTCGATTGCGTCAGCGCCTTCACGCACCGCCCGCTCGATGGTCTGCAGCATTCCGGCAACTGTCCGATCCGTCGCCACCGCGACGATAAATGGACGCGGAAGTTCAGTAAGCAACATTCCCCGGTTCCTGCCTGCCAGTCGGCGGTCAAATCGGAAGTCCGTCATTCCGAGCTTGTCGAGGAATCTCTCGTTTCCTTCAGCGACTGGCGACTGCGCTCGGTTTGCCCGCCGCAATACGAGTTCTCTCTACTGCGCTTTGCCCAGCAAACCTGCCACCGTCTCGATCACATTCAATGACTCGTCGAAATCGTCCTGAGTGTGCGCGAGCGAAAAACCCGCATGCCCGGGAGGACCTTGCTTCGTGTACCCATGAAATGCCACGCCGCGGACATTGCATTCAGCGACGAACCGCCGGTTCATCTCATGGTCGTGATTCATGGCGTCCGACCAGGTGGTCACCGGTTCGGTGCGTCCGAAGTAGATGCCAAAGCGGGCGCCCATGCCCTGGACCCGAACGGGCACGCCATGTTCATCGAAGATCGATTGCAGTTGTCCGTAAAAGTTGTCGGCGGTGGCATTGATTCGCTCGTAGACGCCCGGCTGAGCCAGTTCCTCCAACGTCGCCAGGGCAGCCAGCACGCTGAGCAGATGCCCCGAATAGGTGCCGCTATGCACGGCGCCGCCGGTCGGCGTAAGCAACAGCATCAGGTCTTCCCGACCTGAAACCGAAGAGAGGGGCATCCCGTTCGCCAGGGCCTTGGCATGGGTCGTCAGATCGGGCGTCACACCGTACTGGGCGGATACCCCGCCGAGATGCGTACGGAACCCGGAAAGCACCTCGTCGAAGACAAGGATGATCCCGTGTTCGGCCGTCCTCTCGCGCAACAGCTCGAGAAAGCCCTCGGCGGGAGGAATGCAACCGGCGTTGTAGTGAATCGGTTCGCAGAACACGGCGGCCAGTTCGTCGCCATGCTCGACCATCGCCCGTTCGAACGCGGCAACGTCGTTCCAGGGAACCATCACGATATCAGCTGCCCCAGAGGCGGGCACGCCGTCCGACGATGGCACGATCGGGCTGTCCGGATCGAGCGGGTCTTTCCTTTTATAAAGCCAGTGCTCCGAAAGCCCGTGAAAATGTCCGTCGAACTTCAGGTATTTCGTTCTGCCTGTCGCCGCTCGGGCAATCCGCAGGGCAACGATCGTCACCTCGGTGCCGACGCTCGAGAAGCGAACTCGCTCGGCGGCCGGGATGATCTCGACCATTTTCGCGGCGAGTTGTTCGTGAAATGGTGTTTCCGCCGCGCAGATGATGCCGAGATCCACTCCGTGCAAAACCGCCTCTTTCACTTTCGGGTGATTGTGCCCGAGGAGTGCGGCGCCGTTGGACATGTTGAAATCGATCAGCCGGCGTCCATCGATATCGTGAAGGTGCGCCCCTTCGCCCCGGTCGATAAACAGCGGCTTGCCGAGATACGGGTTGACTCGCATCCCGGCTGAAACACCAGCTGCGAGCACCGTCTGCGCCTGTTCGAAAAGTGCGTCGGCTGTCCGTGAACCGGTCATCAAACCTGCCTTTGCAAACGCGTCGGATTCATCGTCAGTGCTTCGCGAGTTGACCGGAGTCTCCGCGAGATTTACCATCGGTATGAAGTGTGAGTGTATGGTCTTACAGTGTGGTTGTCAATTTCTTTACAGATCTGCGCGCGGGTGCATGAGCTGCGGAATGCGAAACGAGTCCTGAACCATGGCCGCTGTCGAGTTTTTGCGCGTCGAGCCCGACACGGGGCGGGAAGACCGCCGCCGCGAACTGGGCGCCACCATCCGCGCATTGCGCACGAGCAAGCGGCTCAGTGCCGTGGCCCTGGCCCGCGATTGCGGCGTCTCGACCAGCCTGATCAGCCAGGTCGAGCGGGGTTTGACCGCGCCTTCTCTCGAAGTCCTCTGGGCGATTGCCCGCGCCCTCGACGTACCGATCGGCACATTCTTCCAGCCCGAGCCGTCGCAACCGGACGGCGCGGCGACCGCTGGCGCATCGGCAGTGGTGGTTCGCGCAAGCCAGCGAAAAAAGCTGGGGCTCACCTCGTCGCTCACCTATCAGCTCCTTTCTCCTGACTTGCAGCATAGGATCGAGCTGATCTGGGTCGAGTTTCAGCCGGGCGAAGAGGGACCACTCGAGCCATTCACCCATCCCGGCGAGGAGCAGATGGTCGTCATCAAGGGAGAAATGCACTTCTGGGTCGGCGAAGAACTCTTCGTCCTCCAGGCCGGCGATTGCATCACCATCGATAGCGCAGTCCCCCACCGCGCCGGCAACCGCAGCACCCATCCCGCCACCGTCATCGCCGCCATCACGCCACCGTCGTTTTAGGACCGCAAGTCGAATCTCGATATGTCCGAAAATCATGGTAGCCTCGCCATTCTTGGCGGCTTTCGACCATGCGGCGTATCGTCGTAACCTCGCCATGTATTGCGACTTATGACCGCCGCGAGATTGGAGATCGAGAGGCATCATGGCAGAAACCAACGACGTGCGGATCGCAATCGTCGGCTGCGGCTACATCGGCGCCCGCCATGCCGCCAGTCTGGCGCGACTGCCGGACGTCACCATCGCCGCGCTCGTCGACCGCGACGAGTCCCGCGCCGCAATGCTGCGGGACCAGATCGAGCTATCGGCCGCCCTCGTCACGACCGACTTCGCAAAGGTACTCCGGGATCCAACGCTCCACGCCGTCATCATCGCCACCCATCACGACTCCCACGCCAGCCTCGCGATCGCCGCCGCTGAAGCCCGCAAACATCTCTTCATCGAAAAACCGATGGCCCTGACCAACGAGGAATGCCGCGATATCGAATTCGCCGTCTCCCGGAACGGTGTGCAGTGCCTGGTCGGATTCCAGACCCGGCACGCTCCCCTGGTGAAACGCGCCCGGGAGTGGGTGCCCGGCCCAAAGGTCGTGTTCGGTCAGCTCATTGCGGGTCGCTGGGACGATGCATCGTGGGCTCAACACGCGGCGACAGGAGGCGGCAACGTTCTCTCGCAGGGCGTGCATTGCGTCGACCTGCTCGCATTCGCCGCGGGAGCGTCTCCGGCAACCGTCTTTGCCGATGGTGGCGCCATCACCCACGATCCGGCTGAAACCGCCGTCATCGATACGGTGCTGGCTACCATTCGGTTCGCCAACGGCGTCATTGGCACCGCCGCTATCGGCGATTTCGGACCCAGCCCATGGACACAGCTCGGGTTCTACGGCCTTTTCGACGGCGCTGGCCACAGTGCCACGTTGCACCACTTCTCCGAGGGACTCGCCCTCGGGACTGCGGGATCCGAGATCGTGCCGTTCGAATCACCCACCGAACCGGCCCGGCACCTCAGTGTGGCCGACCTGCCGGCGGCTGAGCGCGACGACCCCTACGGCTACGCGGCCACCATCGCCGAATTCGTCGAATGCGCGCGGGATAACCGCCCGCCCCTCATCGGTGCCAGCGTCCGCGACGGCCGCATCGCCACCGCCACCATCCTGGCCTGTTTCGAAAGCATTCGGACGGGGAAGCCTGTCGCATTGCCACCGATCAACGCGCGATGACAGAGATCAAGTCTAAAACACCTGATGTAGTTACACCGTGTAGGTATACTTCAAGATGAGAATCCTGTGGGATGAGTCAAAGAGGCAGAGGAATATCGACAAGCATGACATCGATTTCATCTACGCTCAGCGGGTCTTTGATGGCAGACCTGTCGTCACCTCCCAAAGTACATTCGCCGAAGAACTACGGTGGATCACGACTGGACTCATCGAGGATCGATTCTATACCGTGATTTGGACGGAGCGAGAGGAGTCGATTCGCATAATTTCGGCAAGGAGAGCCAGAGATGCAGAAAAGCGAACGTATCGTCAGCTACACCCAGGATGAACTGGAAGAGATGATTCGGCGCGGTGAGGATCGCACGGATTTCGCTGCGATCGATGCCCTCACCGAGGAAGAACTCGAAGCATCGATCGACCTCGAAGAAGAAGGCGAACCCCTGTGGGACACCATCCAGGTCGGTCTCCCCCTGCCCAAGCAACAACTCACCGTTCGCCTCGACGCCGAAGTCCTGGCCTTCTTCAAGTCGGGTGGTCCCGGCTACCAGACTCGCATCAACGCCGTCCTCCGCAGCTACGTCGAGGCGCAGCGGCAGAAAGCCAGTTGACCGGCAGCCGCACACCCTCGAAGAGGCTCAGGCGCTGACGAGCTGCGCTGATTCCGAACGCGCGACCCCCGAGGCCAGCGCCCTCAGGAGATCGACGCCGACAGGTTCCTCGATCATCCACGGCGTCAGGTAAACACGCTCGGCCAGCTCATTGGCAACCCGTTCGATGTGCTCGATCTCCTCCGCTGCCCGCGAAGTCAGCAACGGATCGCTGACTCCCGTAGCGGCAAGGCTGGCATTCACGACCCAGGCATGTGGCGCGATGCCTGCCCGCTGCAAATCGCTCTGCAATTCCGTCGCTTCCTGCACTGGCGTCGATTCAGGCAGCGTCACCAGAATCATCTTCGTGTACGCCGAATCGCGCAGACGCATCAGCGGAGTGACTGCGTTGACGTTCTTGCCGCTTCCCTCC
Organism: Thermomicrobiales bacterium; assembly: GCA_050248865.1. GTDB lineage: Bacteria > Chloroflexota > Chloroflexia > Thermomicrobiales > UBA6265 > JAHBVL01. The sequence continues at coordinate 5,386 of JBFWRO010000062.1, forward strand.
AGCGATCGCAGCACCTCCGTATGGTAGGCTCCGGTCGTATCCAGCAAGAGCAACGTATGGCCCGTCGGCGCGGTATCGATCACCACGAACTCCGACCTCCCCTTGCCGACAATCCGGGAAAATGCGTGGAAGACGGCAACCTCCTCCGTGCAGGGAGACTCCAGATCCTCCGCCAGCAGCTCGCGCTCTTCCGGGGTCAGACTGCTCCCCCGCAAACCAAGCACGCGCTCCTTATACGCGGCCGACTCCGCGGCGGGATCGATCCGTCCCACGACGAGATTCGGAAGCTGCCCGGCGACAGTTGCCCCGACATGAGCCGCCGGATCAGTGGTCGTCAGGGTTACGCTGCGACCACGCTCAGCGAGTCCAACGGCGATCGCAGCGGCAATCGTGGTCTTGCCCACGCCTCCCTTGCCCATCACCATGATCAGTCCGCGCCCCGCTCGCTCCAGTTCATCGATGAGCTCATCGACTGGCGGCAAAGTGGGTGAATCGGGGCGTTCGGTATGGTGCGCGTCTCCCTCAGCTTCGTCAGCAAGCAGGTTTCGCACCGCATCCAGACCCACAACGTTGAATGGTCTGAGCGGCACGGTCGATCGCGGCAAGCGGTCGAGTGGAGACGGAAGCTCGGAAAGTGACCGGCTTCCCCGCTCTTCCAAAGCCACTGCCACCGGGTCACGACGATCCCGCGCCACGAAGTGTCCATTGACCACTACGCGCTGGTTTTGCAGCCCCAGTTCGTCCAGCTCGCCAGCCGTTCGCGCGGCCTCTCGCAGTGAGCCTCGCTCCGGTCTGGTGACCAGCACAACCGTCGTCTTCGCCGCATCTTTCAACGACTCCACCGCTCGAGCGTACTGGTTCTGTTGCTGCTGCAGCGCCGAGCTGGGGCCAAGGCAGGACGCGCCTCGCGGATTCGCCTCGATGAAATCACTCCACGCCGCAGGCAGGTTCAACAAGCGCAACGTGTGACCGGTCGGCGCCGTGTCGAAAATGACGTGATCGTAGCGATCCGCTCCTCGCGCCCCAATCAGAATCCCGGTGAACTCGTCGAACGCCGCAATTTCCACCGTGCACGCACCAGACAGCTGCTCCTCGATGGTGCGGAGCTCGTCCTCGGTGGCAACGCCCCGCAAGGGCGCCATCGCCCGCTCCCGGTAGGCATGGGCTGCTTCCTCTGGATCGATGTTCGCCAGATCGAGCCCCGGCACGCCCGGCACGGCTACGATTCCTGACCCAACTTCGACGTCGAACACATGCTCCAAATTCGACGCCGGATCGGTGCTGACCAGCAGCACTCGCTTGCCCGCATCGGCTAACCCGACGGCCGTGGCGCAGGCGAGAGAGGTCTTGCCCACACCCCCCTTGCCAGTGAAGAAGAGATATCGCGTAGGTGATGCGATTAACGACATGACGAAACCGTGCCTTTCCCGCGACGAGCAATGTCCCGTCTGCAGCAAATATAGATGATCGTCGATATCTTATCCATGTTCTTCTGGCTGCCCGAGACAAGAGCATGACCCAAACCAGCCAAATGAAGAAGGAACCGGACCTGATCAGAACGATTCGCCAGCCGGACAGCTGGCGTCAGCAGGGAGAGGGGGCGGACTTTATCTAACGCGCCCCGTCGCCACCGGCAGTGGACGCCCTCCCAAACGGCAACCTGGGGCTTGTTTCCACCTCCAGCCGGAAGATGTCCGGGCGCGCGTAGTGCCCGGTGACATCCAGACTGTGCTTGCCGGCCTGAACCTGGCGCAGGTCCAGCTCGGCGCAGACGATACCTTCCTGATGGCGAAGGGGACCCGCAAGCACGGTCCCGCCAGGCTCCACTACGACGCTGCCTCCATTCGCCAGCGAATCGACGTCGTCCGCAAATCCGCCCAGATAGCGATGATCCGTAAACATCCCCCGAGAAAAATACTGCGCCGCCGCCACGACAAAACACCGCCCCTCAGCCGCGATTGTCAGCATCAGGTTGTGCCACGATTGACTGTCATCGACGGTGACCGCCGTGTAGATTCGCACCCCCTGACCATATTGGTGGTACCGGGCTATCGGCATGAAGTTTTCCCAGCAGATCAGCCCTCCCAGTTGCCCAAGCGTGGAGTCCACGGCCGGAAGTCCCGACCCATCGCCCATGCCGTAAACGGTCCGCTCCTTGTAGGTCGGCATGATCTTGCGGTGCCGGCGAACAAGCACTCCAGTGCTGTCGAACGTCAGCAGCGTGTTGAAGAGCGTCGCTCGACCATGGGTTGATTCCCGCTCGTTGACCCCGATCATCAGCACGGCGCCGGCGTCTCCAGCGGCTGCGGCTAGTTCCGCGGTATGCGGACCGGGAACGTCGATCGCCGCATCCCAGAGATCGACGAATGCCTGTTGCTCGATAGACGCATCGTTGCCCCAGAGCCAGTACGGATACCCCGCCAGAAACGCTTCCGGAAAGACGATCAGTTTGGCCCCCAGCGACGCCGCTTCTGCCGTAAGCGCGAGCGCTTTCGCCAGCGTTGCCTCGAGGTCTAGAAACACCGGTGAAGCTTGCACTGCCGCCACAACAACCCGGTCTGGTTGCCGCGTGCTGCGCGCTGTTCGACTCATGAATCACCCCCGTCAATCTCCAAGAATTCCTGCTCTTCACGGCAAGATGTCGACATGGGTCTGAGCAGGGCGGATGCTCGTGATCGTGACGAACATCGGCAAGACGAAATCCACCATTCGCCCTGCCCCTCAGACAAAAGGCTGGGCCACCAGGCGCACCGGAGTCCGCAGGCCAGCCCTCCTTCCTGCGGGGCAGCATAATCGACCTTGTACGGAGATCTCGATGCCAAACTGCAGCGTCGTCTCTCTGAGCGGGATGTCGGGGGCCAATCGATGTTTGCGGCAGCCTACAGGTTCTCGATCTCTGTCGTTTCGGACGCCACAGGCCAGGCGTCCCGCCGGGGACGGCGACGCCGCACGACGATCGGCGAACCGGCGGTCATCACCCATCGCAAATGGCAGTGACAGGACTACGGGGCTGGTGGGAGATGGTTTTGGTCCTTCATCGATGAAAACGCCGTCGCGGTCAGCCAGAGAGTCGTCCTCTGATCCCCGGTCGTGGTGGCGCGCGGTGTCGACGTCGCTGATGACAGAACTGTGGCCCTGCGGTGAGGAATCAAGTCCAAGGTTGAATGTGGTGTGGCTCATTCACGGTCCCGGACTGGTTCCCAGCGCTCATCGGGCTCGACTGCTGCGATGTGCTCGCGGGCGGGGTCATATTCGTAGTAATCACCGTCGGCCCCGACAACGAGAAACCGTGACGGTTCTTCTCGATGTTCACCAACGACTGTGAATTCGATTTGCATAAAAAGGACTCCTGGACGCGATGCACGGCGTTGTCTCTGACGACCTGCTACGCAGACGACGTGCCATCGGGGAGCGCCCGTCGCTCCAGCGCGGCCGCCTCGACTTCGTCGAAGAGCCGGTGTTTGAGCCACAGCGAGAGATAGACCAACGCAATCAGCACCGGCACCTCGATCAATGGGCCAACCACGCCAGCCAGCGCCTCCCCCGACGAGATACCGAAGGTCGCAACCGCGACGGCAATCGCCAGCTCGAAGTTATTGCCCGCCGCAGTAAAGGACAGCGCCGCAGTCTCCTCGTAAGTGAATCCCAGTTTTCTCGATGTCAGAAATGCGCTGCTGAACATGATTACGAAGTAAACGACCAGCGGAATCGCGATCCGGACCACGTCGAACGGCAGGTCGACGATCTTGTCGCCTTGCATCGAGAACATCAGCACGATCGTGTACAGAAGCCCCAGCAGCGCCGTCGGCCCCAACCTCGGCATTAGCACATCGTCGTACCAGTCGGCGCCCTTGCGCGGCAGAAGGATCCGGCGGGTAAGGAACCCCGCCAGCAACGGGATGCCCAGGAAAATCAGCACGCTCTTGGCGATCTCCCACATCGAAATGTCCACCGTCGTCGTATCGGCTCCAAACCAGCTGGGCACCTCGGTAAGAAACAACCAGCCAAGCACCGAATACATCACGATCTGAAAGAGCGCATTGAGCGCCACCAGTACCGCCGCGATCTCGCCATCGCCATGAGCCAGCATGTTCCAGATCAGAACCATCGCAATACACCGCGCCAGTCCGATCAGAATCACGCCGTTTCGGTACGCCGGTTCATCGGAAAGAAATATCCAGGCCAGCGTAAACATCAGCAGCGGCCCAAAAATCCAGTTGAAGAAAAGGGAAACGGAAAAGAGGCGCCCCTGCGCCGAAAATCGTCCGAGCGATTCGTATTTCACCTTGGCCAGCACCGGATACATCATCCAGAGCAGTCCAATGGCAATTGGCAGGGACACGCCAGCGAACGTCACCCTGTCCAGTTCGTCTCCAATGCTGGGAAAGAGCTTGCCCAGGGCGACGCCGATCGCCATCGCGGCAAAGATCCATAGCGGCAAGAATCGGTCGAGCCGGGAAAGGTGTGGTGAGTCGGCAGTTGCCGTGCCTGCCGCCGGGTTTGCTGCGGACATCCCTTCCTCCAGGTGGTCAGTCGTAAAATGACCGAGAGTTCCTTCGGCCGCTCGTTTCGCGGAATTGCACGCTGGTGGCAGTTCACGGTTGTCGTCGTTC
>JBFWRO010000063.1:0-9986 GCA_050248865.1 Thermomicrobiales bacterium
CGTGCCACCAAACGTCGTCGTCGCGGAAAAGCTGAACTCAGACGTCTCTACGTCCCACATATCGAGCCCGATGATGTCGAGAAGGGTCAGCACCACCGCAGAAACGACGAACAGCACAATGCCGTCGACGATCAATGCGACGATCCTGCGCATCACGACATTCGTTTCCATATCGACGCTCCCCATCTTGTTCAAGAGTCTGCAACAATCAATTTCTAGGCGCTCAGGAGAATCAGCGCGTACACCGCCAGCCAGTGCTCGACCATATAGTCGCTCCCGTAAACGGCGGAAAGTGAGACGTCAACATGGGATCGCGCCAGCTCCAGAAGTCTCACACGCTCGGGCGCGTGCGGCGTTGTCCGTTCCGCCAGTCGAACCAGCGCCCACGCGCGACTCAGGTTGAGCCCATGCAGGTGAGCAATCTGGCCGTCGGATGGGTCAGAAACGTGAACCGGGACCACTGAGCCGGTAAGCGACTCCATGCCCCCAGGCGTGAATCGGGCGAACCACCGATCGAACTCTTCCGGCTGCAGACACTCCATCATCAGCACCGCCTCGCAAAGACCAGGGGAAAGGAAATCAGCGCCAGATGGTTCATAGCGAAATGGATAGTCGGCGTCGTCTTTGAACAGTCGCATGGCGTGGCTGATGATCGCCTCCTCCGAGGATGTGTCCGGATGACGCCGCGCCAGGGAGAGAGCGTTGACGAGGCTGAAGGCGGTGTTCGGGTGTACGCCAGTTCGCTGGGGGTACGTCAACCGTGGAAGCCAATGCAGTAGCGCCTCCATGAAATGAATGGCTAGTGGGGAGACTGCCTCGAGCCAGTTCGCCGCGTCGGGATCGTCCCATTGCTCGAGCTCTGCGGCGAGAAGCATGAGCCATCCCCACCCGTACGGCCGTTCGAGTGAGCGGTTGGCGGGTGTGCGGAAAAACGCGAGCTCCCGGTGGAGATGCTCTGTGGTCAGCAGCGAATTCAGCGTTTCTCGTGCCTTTGACATCGCCGTTTCTTCCGGAAACATGCGAAGTAACCTGATAGCCACGAAATGCATTTCGACGCAGGAATGCCAGTCGAAGCTGCCATAGAACGCCGGGTGGTAGTCGCGGTGGGTTCTGTAGCTCTCCGGTCCAGTGGCAATGAAATAGGGAAAATGCGGATACTCGGTTGTTGCCGTTCTGATAGCGACATCCACGAACGACGCCGCGTGTGATTTCAGGAGTGAGAGTCTCTCTTCACGTTCGAACGTCATCAAGGACCACCCACGAGTATCAGGTCACAGATTGCCAATCGAAACGGGTGCCAGCATACAGTCTCTTCCAGTCACATGTATGATCAAGAGGTGACGTTTTCTGGAATCGGAAGGCATGGATATGAGCGGCCTCGATCGACGTGCACTGCTCGGTGGAATCTTCGGCGCGTTGCCCGCGCTCGCTGGGTACCGACTCGGGACTCTGGCGCAGCCCGGTCGAGGCGAGAGCGCGCCGACGGCGGCGCCCGAGGAGCCTCGGACAGAAGACGGACCAGTCGACCTTGGCACCACCGGCGGCGAGCTCAGCGAAGCCTATGCGATCAATGACCGTGGCCACGTGGCAGGGTTTTCCTATAACGCCGATGAGGATCCGCGAGGATTCTTTTGGGATGGCGCCATAATGCGCGAACTGCCATCGCTCGGTGGTCAGGAAAGCGAAGCTAATGACATCAACGCTGGTGGGCTCCTGGTTGGTTCGGCGATTTCCTCCGACGAGCATCGTTATGCGGTGGTTTTCGAAGGCGACCAGATCGTCAACCTCGGCACGCTTGGTGGAACCACCAGTTCTGCTATCGCGGTCAACGATGACGGTGTAATTTGTGGCTTCAGCCGAACGGCAAATGGCGATGTTCGTGCCTTAGTGTTGATTGACGGCCAGATGGAGCCGCTCTCTGCATTTCCTGCGATGCAAGGCGAATCGCGGGCAACCGCCATAAACAACGCCGGAGACATCGCTGGTTGGTGCACGAATGCATCGGGTACCTCCCGCCCAGCGCTTTGGATCAACAACAGCATTCGTGACCTCACGCCAAACTCGCCATTTGCTGGGGCCGCCACCGGTATCAACGCCTCCGGACAGGTGGTTGGCGCGGTCGTCGGTCAATCCGGCAATTTCGAAGCTGTGCTTTGGCAACCGGACGGTCAGACGGTATTCCTTCCGGTGGAGGAAGGGTTCGCCAGCACCGCCACCGCGATCAACGACGCCGGCTCGATCGTTGGTTATCTGCTGGACGCGGACGATAAACGGTACGCCGTGGCGTGGATCGATGGCTCACTGATTCGTCTGCCGACACTTGGGGGGCCGCGATCGACCGCCTGGGCGATCAACTCTGCCGGGCAAATCGCTGGGTCCGCCAGGACCGGCCCGGACGGCGACGATAGCGCCACTACGCACGCGACGCTCTGGCTAGCGGTCTGACTCCAGATTGCCGACATCGCCCTGCGGCGTCACCGCATGCCCGCAATGCGGGCAGAAGCGAGACGGACGCAATTCCCCGCTGCGGACATCGGTGACCACGCTGCGATACATCCCGCCGCAGTGCTGGCAGGCCAGCTCGAGGCCAACGGGCGCAGGTGTTTCTGCCGGACTCTCAGGCGTTTCGGGCCGGCTCGTCAAATCGAGTCGCGATCCGCAATTCGGGCATGTCGCCCCTGGCCGCTGGTTCCAGTCCGCTACCAGCAAATTCCGGTATTCGATGGTGCTGTTGCAACGGTCGCAGTGCACCACCCCATCGCCATTGACTCTGCCAGTGAGCGCATGCCCAAATCGCGCAGCCAACTGGTCCATTCGATTGATCACCAAATCGCTCCCTGAGGCCAGAGCCCAATAACTGAAAGAGACGACAAAAACGTGTGCCAGCCCTCCGAGGAATGGAGATGTTGGGCCAAAAAGCCCACGTGTGCGTGCCCGGCGCAATCTCGCTCTCCGGCAGCCATTAGTACACGATTTTGCCTTTCCCGACCATGATGAGCGAATGCGCTACGGCCTGTTTCCTGCGGTAGAATCGAAGTGGTCCACTCGGACAATCGATGCTCGTGCGCAGGAGGTGATCCGGTGATCGTAGCTCGGCAGGTGTTCCAGGCCAAGTACGGCCGTGGCGACGAACTCGTTGCTCTATTCAAAGAATTCAATGAACGCATGCGACGTGAGGAGTCAGGATTCTCAGGATTCCGTATCCTGACTGACGCCTCAGGCCCATTCTTCACTGTCGTCACCGAGGTCGAGGTCGCCAGCTTCGCCGACTGGGAAGGAAAGTTCGGCGAATCGATGTCCAAGCCCTGGATGGAGGAGTGGTTCAGGAAAATGGTCGAGTTGGTCGATTCCGGCAGCCGGGAGTTCTTCCACGTTGCTGAGTAGTCGCGTCCGTCGGAGACGAGCGGCGGGGCGAAGAGTCAGAAATACTGAACCCCGGTGACGCATCCGCCCCGGGGTTCAGTGCAACGTTCCCAACGAACTGATGAACTGCGACCCACGACCTACGGTCGTGGATCGCCGCAGTCCTAGTAGTCCATTCCGCCCATGCCACCTGGCGGCATCGCCGGTGCGGCTTTCTCCGGCTTGTCGGTGACGAGTGCTTCGGTGGTGAGAATCATGCTGCCGATCGAGGCCGCATTCTCCACCGCCGAGCGGGTGACCTTGGCGGGATCGATGACGCCGGCCTTGATCAGATCGGTGTAGGTTTCGCTGATCACATCGAAGCCGATGTTGGTGTTGGAGCCATCCTTCTGGGCCCGGCGCACCGACTCGACGACGACCGCGCCGTCATAGCCGGCATTCTCGGCGATGCCCCGCATGGGCTCCTCGAGGGCCCGCTTGAGGATCATCACCCCGGTCTTCACATCGCCATCGGCCGCGACGCCGTCGAGCGCGGAGATGGCATTGATCAGGGCCACGCCGCCGCCCGGCACGATGCCTTCCTCGACCGCGGCGCGGGTGGCGGACAGGGCATCCTCGACGCGGTGCTTCTTCTCCTTGAGCTCGGTCTCGGTGGCGGCGCCGACCTTGATCACGGCCACACCGCCGGAGAGCTTGGCGAGGCGTTCCTGCAGCTTTTCGCGATCGAAGTCGGAGGTGGTGGTTTCGATCTGGGCGCGGATCTGCTCGCCGCGGCCCTTGATCGCCGACTCGTCGCCATAGCCCTCGATGATGGTGGTGTCATCCTTGGTGGAGACCACCCGGCGGGCCCGGCCGAGATCCTCGATGGTCACGCCATCGAGCTTGCGGCCGACCTCCTCGGAGATCACCTGCCCCCCGGTGAGGACGGCGATGTCGCGGAGCATCTCCTTGCGGCGATCGCCGAAGCCGGGGGCCTTGACGGCTTCCACATTGAGGGTGCCGCGCAGCTTGTTGACCACCAGGGTGGCCAGGGCCTCGCCATCGACATCCTCGGCGACGATGACCAGACCGCGACCGGCGCGGGCGACCAGTTCGAGGGTGGGCAGGATATCGGCGATGGCCGAGATCTTTTTGTCGTGGATGAGAATGAAGGGTTCCTCGAACTCGGCTTCCATCCGCTCGGGATTGGTCACGAAGTAGGGGGAGAGATAGCCGCGGTCGAACTGCATGCCCTCGGTGTACTCGACTTCGAAGGCCAGGGCCTTCGACTCCTCGACCGTGATCACGCCATCCTTGCCGACCTTCTCCATCACATCGGAGATCAGCGAGCCGATTTCCTTGTCGGCGGCGGAGATCGAGGCCACCTGGGCGATCTCTTCCTTGCCGGCGACTTCCACGGCGGCATCCTGAATGGCGGCCACGACCGCATCGGAGGCCATCTCGATGCCCTGCTTGAGGAGCATCGCGTTGGCGCCGGCGGCGATATTGCGCATGCCTTCATGGACGATCGCCTGGGCGAGCACGGTGGCGGTGGTGGTGCCGTCACCGGCGACATCGTTGGTCTTGGAGGAGGCCTCCTTGACCAGCTGCGCGCCCATGTTGGCAAAGTGATCATCGAGCTCGATGTCCTTGGCCACGGTCACGCCGTCATGGGTGACGGTGGGCGCGCCGTATTTCTTGTCGAGGGCGACATTGCGGCCCTTGGGACCGAGGGTCACCTTCACCGCATTGGCGACGGCATCGACCCCATCCTTGAGCGACTGCCGGGCCGCGGTATCGAACTGAAGCAGTTTAGCCATTGGGAATCAGACTCCTTGAATTGGGTAAAAGGCACTAGGCACGGGAAAGGCAAAGGGCAATCACTGACTGCCGACTGCTGACTGCTACTCTTCGATCACCGCCAGAATGTCTTTTTCGGCGAGGATCAGCAGATCCTCATCATTGAGCTTGAAATCGGTGCCGGCATACTTGGCGAAGAGCACCTGATCGCCGACCGAGACATCGAGGGGGATGCGGTCGCCATCGTCATCGCGGCGGCCCTCACCGGCGGCGATGACGGTGCCGCGCTGGGGCTTCTCCTTGGCGGTGTCGGGGAGCACGATGCCCGAGCTGGTGGTTTCCTCGCGACCGAGGGGACGAATGACCACTCGATCAGCGAGCGGACGCAACTGCAGACCGGTGGTAGCCGATCCATTTTCCTTGGCCATTGCTGGCAACCTCCTGATACAGACTGAGGCGCCGCCGCGAGGCAGCGCCCAAGCAATTCAACGAGGCAACCATACCCGATCTCTTAGCACTCTGCAAGAGAGAGTGCTAATTGTCAGAACCCATCTTCGTTGATAGCAAAATGACATAACCGCCGTGATGGGTGATACGATCAACGTGCTTGCAACTCCAGTGACCGGGGCAACACCGACGATCTCCGATCAGTAACCGTCTCGCCAGTGAGCAGGAGGCATACGATGACAGAATCCGAACGAGCCGCATCCCCAATCCCCGAAGACGCAAACCAGGACTCGGCGTTTTCCGACATGCTCACGGCGATCTTTGACGACCAGCGAGCCAGGGGAGGTCTCCAGCAACCTCCGCCTGTCGGCCGCGACATCTTTCAGGACGAAAGCGATCGGTTGTTCATTGGCAGAGAGTTGACGCTCGATCAGTTTCGTTCCTGGTATGCGGTCCAGGGACTGGGAACGATGCCGTTCAACGCGGTCGGATATCACCACACGGAGGTTCCCGACCATCGTATCTGGGCTGGAATGCCCTCACTGCGAGGCATCTTCAACTACTACCGCGATGAACTTGGATGGGAGTTTGGCGTCGGTCCGCACATCTGGGTTTACTCCGGTGACGGACCCTATAGCCAGGGTTCACCGCGAGTCTACATTGGCACGCATCCAGCTCATGACGGGATTGGTATTGCCGGACGCAACCGTCGCTGGCTCCATATCGAACACATCTGGAATGGAGATCGGGATCTCTTCAGCGAGGCGATGAAAAACGTGAGCGGTCAGGTCCTTGCCATCGTCTGCTCGCCCACGGATGCCGCCAATCGTCAGATACCCCTGACATTCATCAGTGGCCCGGGAACAGACAATCCTGATACCCCGCTTGGCATCATGTATCACCGCGATCAGAACCCGAACTGGCCAGGTGATGGTGGATGGCCCAAATCCTGTCCAGGTTCGAAGATCTCTCACGACAATCTGGACCGGGACCTCATCGCCTTCGCCACCAGTGGCAACGGCGTCATTTCCTCCACCGATTTCATGGTGGGGCAGCGGCTGCTTGTTGATTCCGGTCCGCTCAATCTGCGCTCGGCGCCCGGACGCAAGTTCGCCATCCTTGCCGAATTGGAGCAAGGAGCCGAGGTCACGGCGATCGAAGGTCCATTCGAAATCGAAGGGCATCGATGGTATCGCGTCAGCGGTCCCCCCGATGGCCCAGGTTGGGTGGCGGGCGATTTTCTCAGGATCGCGCCGTAGGACATGATTCAGCCTTGCGCTCTGAAATGCGTTACGGCATGGCCTGAATGTGTCATAATAAAGACGTCAGACGAACAATCAAGTGCCTCAGCCGATCGCCCATACGCGAGTAGCGGGTGTGAAAGCTGTGCGGAGGAACCATGGTCTTTTCACCATTGATAGTCGATGCCGTGAATTTCGCGGTCAAGACCCACTGGACGGACGATAAACAACGTAGAAAAGGCAAGGACGTCCCCTATATCGTCCACCCGCTAACCGTCGCACTGATACTCGCGCGCGTGGGAGCCCGCGATGAACTTGTCGCCGCCGGTCTGCTTCACGACACCGTCGAGGACAGTGCCGAATCTTGCGAGGTGACAATCGAGCATATTCGCAGCAAATTCGGCGATCACGTCGCGTCTCTGGTGGATTCGGTGACGGAAAAGGACAAAAGCCTCCCATGGAAAGAGCGAAAGGCGGAGGCGTTGCAGCACGTTGCCGAGTTCTCGGAGGATCAGGTCCTGCTCAAATCCGCTGATGTCGTTGCGAACGATTCCGAGTTCCTCTCCGACTATGGCGATGGAGATGAGTCCGTTTTCGAGCGATTCGCCGCTGATCGAAATGCTGTCCTGCGTCACAAAAACGACCTGATCGCGGCACTGAAAAAACGATGGCCAGACAATCCGCTGGTCCCTGATCTCGAGGACATTTCCAGAAGACTGCCTGGGCCTGAACCATCCTGACCGCTCAGATCGTTCGGTATCTCGACAGCCTTGGTGCTTCGCGGGATACTTATTGCAGAGAATCCCGATCACTAACGCTGGAGACGATCGTGCAAACAACGCGCCGTGACTACGCAGAATTCCTGGCCCAGCGGGTCAAGGATGCGGCCCCCTCTCCGACACTGGCGGTGTCCGACAAGGCTCGTGCGCTCAAGGCGCAAGGTGTCGATGTCATCGACCTCGGTGGAGGCGACCCTGATTTCATCACGCCGCAAAATATCCGGGATGCCGCTGCGGCAGCGATGAACGCAGGCGACACGCACTACGTGGCCAGCAACGGCACCCCTGCGCTGAAGAAGGCGATTGCTTCCAAGCTCAAGAACGACAATGGCCTCGAGTACGACCCTGCCGAGATCATCGTTACCCCCGGTGGAAAACAGGCGCTCTACGCATCGATGATGGCCACTGTCGAGACAGGCGTCGAGATCATGCTTCTTGAGCCGGCATGGGTCTCCTACCAATCCATGGTCGAACTCGCCGGCGGGACAGTCGCGCACTGCGGACTCGATCCTGATGACAATTTTCGTATCACCCGGGACAAGCTCGAAGAGGCGTGGTCCCCTTCGGTCCGGGGCATTGTCGTCAACTCTCCGAATAACCCAACCGGCCGTGTCCTCGACGAGGAGGAGCTCGCGGCGCTGAGCGGATTTGCGATCGACCGCGACCTGCTGGTCTATACCGACGAGATGTACGAGAAAATCATTTACGACGGTCATGTACATGTCAGCATCGCGGCCCTTCCCGGAATGTGGGAGAGGACACTGACGTTCAATGGACTGTCGAAGGCATATGCGATGACCGGCTGGCGGTTGGGATATGTCGCCGGGCCCAAACCGCTGATCGATGAAATCGCCAAGGTTCAGAGTCATTCGGTGACGCACGCCACATCATTTGTTCAAGCGGCCGGGGTCACGGCGCTAACCGGGCCTCAGGAATTCATCGGCGAGATGGTGACGGCGTGGGATCGCCGGCGAACAACAGTTGCCGCTGGTCTCGAACGTGTCAAGGGCTTCCGGTGTCCTCCTCCCGAGGGTGCGTTTTATGCTTTCCCCGACGCCCGCGATACCGGTCTGAGCTCGATGGATCTGGCCGACAGACTCCTCCGGGAAGCGCACGTTGCGGTCACGCCGGGTGTTGCGTTTGGCGAAGCCGGAGAAGGCCACCTTCGGCTATCCGTTGCCACCGGAGACGATGTGCTCGAGCAAGCAGTGCAGCGAATTGGCAATTACCTCGGCTGGAAGTGACGATTCAACAGGGGAGTGTGAGGTCCGGATGAGCGTTCATGATCGACTGAAAGAACTCGGCATCGAGCTACCTTCGCCGGTGCAGCCGATAGCCACCTACGTGCGTTATCACCAGGTCGGAAACCTGCTGCTCATATCAGGGACAGGTCCCAGTGCCGGGGCCAAACCTGGCAAGCTTGGTCTCGATCTGACCATCGAAGAGGGCTACGATATCGCCCGTGACGTTGGAATCAATATCATCTCCACGGTCAATGACGCCTTGGGCGGCGATCTCGATCGGGTGCAGCGATGCCTGAAGGTGCTGGGAATGGTCAATTCGGCGCCGGATTTCGCCGACCAGCCGAAAGTGATCAACGGCTGTTCCGATCTGATGGTCGAAGTGTTCGGGGAAAAGGGCCGGCATACGCGCTCTGCCGTCGGGTTCGTTGCGCTTCCCGGCAGTATCGCCGTCGAAATCGAAGCAATGTTCGAAGTTACCTGAGAGAGTAATCGTATACGAACAAAGGAACGATACCGTGATGAAACCCATTCCTGTGACCAGGGAGGGCCTGGAACGGCTCACCGCGGAACTCGAAGAACTGACGTCGGTCCGGCGTCCGGCGATAACAGCATCCATTGCGGAGGCCCGCTCTCACGGCGATCTTCGTGAGAACTCAGCGTATGACGCCGCCCGCCACGATCAGGTGATGAACGAACGCCGAATTGCCGAGCTCGAGTCATTGCTCCGTCATGCGGAGATCGTCGACGATGCCAACCGGCCGAAGGATGACATCGTACGCCTCGGCAGCACGGTCATCGTGGATTTCGATGGCGAAGAAGAGCGGTACATGATCGTTGGCGCAATCGAGGCTAAGCCGTCAGGCGGACGGATCTCGAATGAGTCGCCCCTGGGCAAGGAATTGCTCGGAAAGTCGGCTGGCCAGAAGGTGAAGTACACGATGCCCAACGGACGTGAAAACGAGGTCAGAATCCTGCAAGTCGAAAACTAAGCCGAGCGCTCATTGTTGATGCTTGCTGATCCAGGACGGCCCCGCAAAAACGTCGGGCGGCTCGACGGTGAGCCCTTGGACGCTCACCGAGCGAATGGTGCCGTCCTCACTTGGGATTCGCCTGTACATGCCATCAATCAGGCT
>JBFWRO010000064.1:0-9976 GCA_050248865.1 Thermomicrobiales bacterium
ACTCGCGCACAATCTCTGGTGGTCATGGAATCGGGAAGCCTCGGAACTTTTCCGAGTCATCGATCCTGCCGCCTGGCTGGCGACCGAACGCAATCCGGTGCGCTTTCTGTTGACCGTTTCTCCCGTATATATCGAGTCGGTCTCGACTGATCCTGTCTACCTCGAGAAGTACGACAAGGTCATGGCCCGCTTCCGGGCAGAAACAAGCAATGACAATAGCCAGACCTGGATCGGTCAGCATCGGCCAGCGCTGGCTTCCCGGTCCCTGGGCTACCTGTCCGCGGAATTCGGCCTGCATCCGACGCTTCCCATCTACTCTGGCGGTCTCGGCGTGCTCGCCGGGGACCACATCAAGGCAGCTAGCGATCTCGGCCTGAACTTGGTGGCTGTGTCGCTCCTGTACCGCCAGGGTTATCTGCGACAGCGGCTCGATGGGACTGGCTGGCAGCAGGATGTTCCCGGCACGCTGGACCCCGAGTTCGAGCCAGCGACGCGCGTCACCGATGCCAATGGCGAACAGCTCGTCGTGAACGTCGTTCTCGACAATCCAAAAGTCCCACTGAAAATCGCGATCTGGCAGGTCGAAGTCGGCAGGCAGACGCTGCTTCTGCTGGATTCCGATGTCGAAGGCAACCCGGAGTGGACCAGAAGCATCTCCTCCCGTCTGTACGGTGGCGATCGCGAGCACCGGCTCCGTCAGGAAATCATTCTGGGTATTGGTGGCGTTCGGGCGCTCCGGGCAGCGGGATATGCTGTTGACTACTGGCATGGAAACGAGGGACATGCCGCCTTTCACCTGCTCGAACGTTGCCGAATGCACATCGTCGAAGATGGCTTGAGCTTTGAGCAAGCGCAGGCCAGAGTACGAACGTCATCCATTTTCACCACGCATACCCCGGTGCCGGCAGGGCATGATGTCTTTACAGACGATATGATCGATCGCTATTTCTCGCATTACTGGCCTGAGCTTGGCATCGATCGAGATGCGTTTCATGCACTTGGAGCGCACGAATCGACCGGTGCAGGATTCAATTTGACCGCCCTGTCGTTCCGACTTTCTGGTTTCGCCAATGGCGTGAGCAAGATGCACGGCGAGGTCACACGCGAGATGTGGAACGACCTGTGGCCCGGCACTCCCATCGAGGACACTCCGGTCAAATCAGTGACCAATGGCGTCCACATCCCGACATG
The DNA here is from genome assembly GCA_050248865.1 of Thermomicrobiales bacterium. GTDB lineage: Bacteria > Chloroflexota > Chloroflexia > Thermomicrobiales > UBA6265 > JAHBVL01. The sequence continues at coordinate 1,192 of JBFWRO010000064.1, forward strand.
GGTCGGCAGACACATGGCGGAGCTTTACTTCGAATCACTCGGCGATGACTGGCGACAGGATTCGGATAGTCAGGAGATTTGGGACAAAATCGTGGACGTTCCCGATCAAGCATTCTGGTCGCGCCGTCGCCGGTCCAAGCGTTCGATGCTTCGCTATCTGCGCAACCGCGCCCGTCAGAGATGGCTGCTCAACGGGCACGAGACTGCTAGTGTCCTGATCGGAGCGCCCTTCTTCGAGGAAGGTATCCTCACCATTGGCTTCGCCAGACGATTTGCGACCTACAAGCGCGCCACTCTGCTGTTTCACAATCCTGAACGGCTCGCCTCGATCCTGACCAATCCCGAGCGCCCGGTCCAGCTCGTTTTTGCCGGCAAGGCGCATCCGGCTGACGAGGGTGGCAAAGGCCTCATCCAGGAGATCGTCGGTTATGCGAGAGACCCCCTGTTCGGCGGACGAATCGCCTTCGCCGAGGATTACGATATGCAATTGGCCTCCTATCTGGTCGCTGGAGTGGATGTCTGGCTGAACAATCCGCGCGCTCCGATGGAGGCGAGCGGAACGAGCGGTATGAAAGCCGCGGCCAACGGCGTGCCCAATCTGAGCATTCTAGACGGTTGGTGGAGCGAAGGATGGCAACCAGGCAATGGCAATGGCTGGGGAATTGCGCCATACGATCAGGACGCCGAGCTGAACGACGGGCTCGAAGCCAACGCGATCTATGACTTGCTCGAGAACGAGATCGTTCCGCTGTACTACCACCGCGGCCCGGATGGCATTCCGCACGACTGGATTGCCGTGTCCAAACAGGCGATTCGCACCGCTGCGCCGGCGTTCAGCGCCCGACGGATGCTCAAGCAGTATGTCGACGAGCTCTACTCGCCTGCCGCAGGCGTGGAGTGACGCACGTTGAAATTCCTCCCGCTCGGCAGCTCCAGGGCTGAGGCACTGGTAAAGGCACGAAACGGCGAATCGCGATGGCGTCATCCGGTCGTCGGTTCCACGATTGTGGCTGTGCTCCTGCTGATGGTTGGGGTCGCATGGCTCTTCGCCCGGGATGCGCCCTCGAGCGCATTGGGAGACATCAACTCCGTGCCTCGAACGAGCATTACCGTGTCACAGGGTTGTCAAAACTTTGCTGAATACTGGCTCGACAACACCTCGATACCTCTCGAGGGCGCGACACTGGAAGGTTTCACGAATTGCCGCGAGGGAGCAGACGGCAAGTGGGATGTTCTCTCCAATCTGCCAGCGGCTCAGACCATGGATATGTTCGCCATAGCCCCTGAGCATGAAGCGGATGCCAGGGCGTTGCGCGCGCGGCTGATCGCCGATATCGCCACATTTCAGCAAAGCCTTTCCGACGCCATGATGAGTGAACTTGGCAAGATCTACAGTGAACGGGCAAATCCCGTAATCGGCAACACCGCCGAGGGAGCATCGCTTTCGTCTATCCGCACAAGATACGCGCGGCTGATGAACGGATTCATGCTCGATCCGCAATACGATGCAGTCGCCAGGTACGTCGGATGGATCATGCAACAACGAATCGATGCCTATGGCGTGTTCCGGCGGGCTTGCCTGCAAGATGAGACCGCATGGCTCAGGCAACCCTGCACGGGCATGGAAGACAACCTGAGCATTCGGTACGCGCCCTGGTACTGGGAATTGGCCAGCGATCTCACGCTCGATGCCTATCTGCACCATCTCTACGGCGAGGGTGCTGAACAACCCGATTGATAGAGGAGGAGTGAAAGTGAACCCTTCAGAGTCGATTGGGAAGGCACCGTTCGAGCGGATCCTGGTCGCAAACCGCGGGGAGATCGCGGTTCGTGTGATTCGCGCCTGTCGTGAGCTCGGAATCTCGCCGGTCGCCGTCTACGGTCCTGGCGAGGAAGCGGCAATGCACGTCCGTTTGGCTGACGACGCATATCGGCTCGACTCAGAGGGGCGTCTCGCATACCTCGATGGCCAGCAGATTATTCGACAGGCGCAACGTGCCGGTGCGCAGGGCATCCATCCAGGATATGGCTTTCTCGCTGAGAACGCCGACTTCGCGGACCTTTGCGAAGCCTCCGGAATCACGTTCATCGGTCCAGGTTCGACCGCGATCAGAGCGATGGGTGACAAAATCACCGCGCGAGGGATCGCCCAGGAGGCCGGCGTGCCAATCGTTCCGGGGAGTGACGGCCCCGTCGAGAGCGTCGAAGATGCGATCGCCTGGGCGACAGAACATGGTTTCCCGGTCGCGGTCAAGGCCACAGCCGGCGGTGGCGGTCGCGGATTTCGGGTGGCGACTAGCCAGGCGGAGCTGCAGGAAGCGTTCGAAGGTAGCTCCGGTGAAGCGGCGCGTTACTTTGCTAATCCAGTTGTCTACCTGGAACGTTACCTTGATCATCCGCGGCACATCGAGGTTCAGCTCTTTGCAGACAGGCATGACAACGTCGTCTGGCTTGGCGAGCGGGATTGTTCCATCCAGCGGCGCCATCAGAAACTCGTCGAAGAGACTCCTTCTCCGTTCGTCGATGACGTCCTTCGCGTCCAACTCGGTGAAGCGGCGGCCCGGCTCGCCTGGGCGGTCGGCTATCTCGGCGCCGGGACCGTCGAGTTCATGGTGACCAGCGATCGCCAGTTCTACTTCCTCGAGATGAACACCCGCATTCAGGTCGAGCATACGGTGACCGAAGAGGTCACCGGTTTTGACCTGGTCAAGGAGCAAATCCGTGTCGCCGCCGGCGAGAGGCAGTCGTTCGAACAGCGCGACGTTCAGCCGCGAGGACATGCCATTCAATGCCGAATCAATGCCGAAGATGCCGGCAGTGGTTTCCAGCCAGTGCCTGGAACCTTGACGAGCATCACCTGGCCGGCCGGACCCGGCATTCGCTACGACACCGCGATGGAACCTGGCGCCGCCATCCTCCCGGCCTACGACTCGCTCATCGCCAAGCTCGTCGCCGTCGGCCGCGACCGTCAGGAAGCGATCATTCGGATGCGCCAGGCGCTACGGGAATTCGTCGTCGAAGGAGTTCCCACAACGATTCCCTTTCATCAGCGAGTCATGGAGCACCCGGCGTTCGTGACGGGAGACTTCTCGACCTCATTTCTCGCAGAGTACCCGGAGGTGCTGCCTGCTCCGGCCAACATGACCGGCGCTCCTGGCGAAGCCCCGAGCGATGCCATGCGCTATCTGGTCGAAGTCAATGGTCGTCGTCTGGAGGTGCGCGTTGCGGGCGAACTGCCATCGATGTCCCAGTCGGCGTCGAATAGTCATCACCGGCCGGCGCCGGTTGCCCGTGGGCGCTCAGGCAGCGCCGCGGGCCCTTCTTCCAGGGATGTCACGAGTCCCTTGCAGGGCACGGTGCTGCGTGTGGCGGTCAAAGCGGGCCAGGCAGTGGACACAGGTGACCTGCTTTGCGTCGTGGAAGCAATGAAAATGGAGAATGAGATCACCGCTCAACGCGCTGGAGAAATTGCTGCAGTCGAGGTCACCGCTGGTTCGACCGTCACCGTTGGCAGCGTCCTTCTCCGCTTCTCGTAACCGATCGTGACCCCACCTGATCGACAGATGCCGCAGATGCCGACGCATATCCCGGTAATGCGAGATGAAGTTCTCGCTGCGTTTCATCCATCTCCGGGCGGACGCTACATCGACGGCACGTTCGGCGGGGGTGGACATGCACGAGCGATCCTCGAAGCCTCCGCTCCAGATGGGCGCGTTCTGGCTCTCGATCGCGATGCCGAGGCCGTCGTCCGGGGCGCTGCGCTTGCCGCTGAGCCACTGTATCGAAACCGGTTGCAGGTGGTCCAGGCGAGCTTCGTCGATCTTCTCGCAGTCGGTCGGCAGTTCGACTTCCTTCCGGTCGATGGCATCCTCCTCGATCTGGGGCTTTCGTCCTTCCAGATGGACGATCCTGGACGGGGTTTTGCCTTCAGCCACGACGGTCCGCTCGATATGCGATTCGACCAGGAAACCGGCGTCAGCGCCTTCGATCTCGTCAATGCCGAGCCCGTGGAACGGCTGGCCGAAATCATCTGGATGTACGGGGAAGACCGCAGGTCGCGGCAAATCGCTCGTGCGATCGTCGAGTCCCGTGATCGATCGCCAATCAGCTCGACCGCTCAGCTGGCCGCGATCATCGAGAAGGCCGTCGGCGGACGAAGGGGCGCGCCCATGCATCCGGCGACACGAACATTTCAGGCCCTGCGCATTGCCGTCAACGACGAACTTCAGGCATTGTCCGGTGTCCTGCCCCGGGCACTCGAGGCCTTGAAACCGGGTGGCGTCATAGCGGTCATCGCATTTCATTCACTCGAAGACAGAATCGTCAAGCAGTTCTTTCGGCGTGAAGTGTCCACCTGCATCTGTCCGCCCGAGCAACCGGTTTGCACATGTGAGCACATCCCCTCCCTGGCAGACGTGCGCAAACCGGTCAAGCCCAGCCAGGACGAAATCGACCACAATCCGCGAAGCAGGAGCGCGGTGCTCAGAGTCGCAACCCGGCGATCACGTGGAATAGAACTAGCATGAGCAACGAATTCGCTCCAGACCGCCCCATTTCGCTGACCGAAGTCCTGGCCGCGTCGAGTGCGCGGGTCGTTGGCGATCTGTCGGCCGACACGCTCTTTCGCTGGATCGAGCGGGACTCACGAAAGATCGAAGCAGGCGATCTCTTTATCGCGGTGCGGGGCGAGCGTTTCGACGGCCACCAGTTTGTCTCAGTAGCCGCCAGCGGCGGCGCCGCCGCAGCGCTTGTTTCCAATGACTGGTTCTCCGTTCAGCCGGATTCGCCCGATCTGCCACTGCTGGTGGTCGAGAGTCCGGTAATCGCGCTGCAGCGCATCGCCGCCGCCAGACGCGCTTCGATGAACCTGACCGTCATGGGGGTGACCGGCAGTCTCGGTAAGACGAGCACGAAAGAATGCATCGCCGCCGGTCTGGGAGAGCGGCTGAACGTCTACAAGAGTCCAGGAAATATGAACAGCGAAATCGGGCTCCCTTTATCCCTTTTAGAGATGCCCGAAATCGCCGACGTCGCCATTCTCGAAATGGGGGGAGCCTACGCGCTGGGCGAGGTCGCCCTGCTCGCCGGTATCGCTCAACCGGAAATCGGCGTGGTGACCAATGTGCATCCCATCCATCTGGAGCGTATGGGCAGCATCGAAGCAATCGCCGAAACGAAAACGGAGCTCGTCGAATCACTTCCCTCCTCCGGGACTGCAATTCTGAATGTCGCGAATCCGTGGGTTGCGGCCATGGCGAAGCGCACTCCCGCCAGGGTGCTCACCTATGGCGTCGCCGTGCCGGCGGATGTGATGGCCACGGCCGTGCGAACAAAAGGACTGGAAGGCATCTCCTTCGATCTGGCCGGTGAGGCCGGCTCCCGGCAGGTGGATTTGCCGATGGTCGGTCAGCATGCGGCGGAACTCGCGCTGGCAGCGATTTGCGCCGGCCTGGCCATGGGAGTAGATGTCGACACCGTGCTTTCCGGACTGCAGCGACCTGGCGTACAGGTCAGGCTCCTCCCGGTCGCTGGTCCCAGGGGCTCGCAGATCATCGACGACACATACAACGCTAGCGCACCCTCTGTTCTCTCGGCGTTGCGGCTTCTCGATGAGATTCCGTCGACTCGCAAGATCGCCGTACTCGGGGACATGCGCGAGCTTGGTGCGGAAACCGACGCGCATAACGAGGAGGTCGCTGTGTCGGCAGCGAAGATTGCCGATGTGCTGTACACATTCGGCGACATGGCCAGAGCGATCGCCGAGTCCGTCAGTCAGAAGCAAGTCGACGGCCGCAAGGTCGACGTGACATCATTCCGGATCGACCAGCGCGAACAGCTGACGCGCACGCTGCTCGACGAGCTGCGATCTGGCGATGTGGCCCTGCTCAAAGGCTCTCGAGGACTGGAGATGGAGACAATCGTGGCGAGCCTGCGGGACGCTGCAAAAGACTCCCTCGGGAACCCATGATCGACCAGCCGCCACAACTGACTGCTGAACTGCTTCCGTTGATCTTCAGCGTGATGCCCCAGGACCCCAACGAAAACCTCGCCGTCTCCCTTTCACTTGCCGGACTCGCCTTTATCGTCACGCTTCTCATTGGCAAGCCGATCGTCACAATTCTGCGAAACAAGAAGGCCGGCAAGCAGATTCGCGCCGAGGGTCCGCAATCTCATCTGATCAAAGCGGGCACGCCCACAATGGGCGGAATCATGATATCGACCACCGTCGTCGTGCTCACCGTGGTGTTCAATCTGGCAGGACGTCTGTCCATGCTCTTGCCGATCGGCATTCTTCTGGCAACTGCGATTTTGGGCGCGGTGGATGACCGCCAGAGTTTTGTCGGCGCCAAACGACATGGCATGAGCGCCCGCAACAAGTTCAGCTGGCAAATCGCCATCGCCGCAGTGGCTGCGGTCATCCTGTATTTGCCCGATCCCTGGGGTCTGGGACTGCATCATATCTACATTCCGTTCATCGGTCGGTACGACATAGGGATTTTGTACCTCCCCATTGCCATACTCACGATCACCGGCATGACCAACGGCGTCAATCTTTCGGACGGCCTCGATTCGCTCGCGGGTGGTTTGACGGCAATTGCGTTTGTGGCGATTGGAGTCATCGCCTATCAGCAGGGCCAGCTGGGCGTCGTCACGCTGTCGTTCACCATGGTTGGCGCCCTGCTCGGTTTCCTCTGGTTTAATGCTCACCCGGCGCAGGTCTTCATGGGCGACACGGGGGCGATGGCGTTGGGCGCGACCATGGCCGTCGCGGCTTTCATGACCGGCCAATGGCTCCTCCTCCCGGTTGTCGGCATCGTCTTCGTCGCGGAGACTCTCTCCGTCGTCATCCAGGTTCTGTATTTCAAGTGGTCGGGGGGCAAGCGAATCTTTCGTATGACCCCATTGCATCATCATTTCGAGCTCCAGGACGGTTGGTCGGAAACGCAGGTGACGATCCGGTTCTGGATTTGCGGCATGATGGCGGGATTAGTCGGCGTCGCCCTGGCGCTCCTCTAAAGCGAAGCCATATGCTCGAAATTGCGGGAAAACGCATAACGGTGATGGGTCTCGGCACCAGAGGTGGAGGGCTGGGCGTCGCCCGCTATCTGGCAAGTCATGGCGCGCGTGTCACGGTCACCGATACGCGAAGCGCCGAGGAGCTGCAAGAGCCGTTGGCATCGCTCGCCGGCCTGCCGATAACTCTTGCTCTCGGCGGTCACCAGGAACGAGATTTCACCACCGCCGGCGCCGATATGGTTGTCCGCAATCCGGCTGTCCGGAAAAATTCCCCCTGGCTCGAAATGGCGCGGCAAAGCGGCGTGGCCGTCGAGATGGAAATGTCGATTTTTCTGAAGCTCTGCCCAGCGCCCGTCATCGGCGTCACGGGCACAAAAGGCAAGTCGACGACATCCGCGATATGCGGCGAGATGCTGAGTGCGTGGCGATCAGATGCGGTAATCGCAGGCAACATGGGCATATCGGCGTTGGCTGAGCTCGATGCTGTCACCGCCGAAACGCCAGTGCTGCTCGAGCTTTCCAGCTGGCAGCTCGAGAGTCTGGACGAGCACCGCCTCGCTCCTCACATCGGCGTCCTGACGAATATTTCCCAGGACCATCTCGATGCCTATCCAACATTCGCCGACTACGCCGACTGTAAACGGAGCATTGGCAGTCACATGACATCCGCTGATCACCTGATCGTCAACGCCGATGACGCTGAAGCAATGAAAGTGGTCAACACCACACGAGCGAGAATCGTCCGTTTTTCTTCGGCGATCGACGACGCGGACGTGGTTGCCCGGGACGGCGTGGTCCGATGGCGTTTCGAAGAATCCGCCGGCTCCTTCCCGCTGCCGGACCGGCCCGTCTATCGCGGTGGACCATTGCGGGCGAACGTCGCTGCCGCCGTCGCTGCGGCAATCCTTCGCGGAGCTCCTGTCGAAGCCGTTCAGGCTGGACTGCAATCCTTCAGCGGCGTCGCCAACCGCTCTGAATCCGTGGCTACGATCGATGCCATCGAGTACATCAACGACACTGCCGCGACAGCCCCGGCTGCCGTTGGCGCAGCTCTCGAAGCGCTGGCCGGTCGCCGGATTCACGTGATCGCCGGCGGATCGGACAAACACTCGGACCTCACGCCACTGGCCGACTCCCTGAAAGCCAGGGCAACGACGGTCTCGCTGCTGGAGGGAACGGCCACCCCGGTGCTTGAAGCCATGCTGCGGGAGCGAGAGGTTGCGCTGACCGGCGTCTGGAAGTCGATGGCCGCCGCAGTCAGTGCCGCTCGAGCCGCGGCTGGTCCGGGAGACGTCGTCCTGCTTTCCCCTGGCTGCGCGTCGTTCGGCCTGTTTCGCGACGAGTTCGATCGCGGCGAGCAGTTTCGACGTGCTGTTCGCTCGCTTCTCTCCGGAGCCGAAGGGATCCCCACATGACCGTTCCGGCGTTGCCTCCTGTCGGGAGTCGCATTCACTTCGTCGGCATCGGCGGCATCGGCATGAGCGGACTTGCCCGCATGCTCCAGACGATGGGTTACCGGGTTTCGGGGAGTGACTCGACCCCGTCGGCACTCCTCGAGAACCTCTCCGCGCTCGGTATCTGCATCGATATCGGCCACGCTGGATCGAACGTCCAAACCGGCATCGATCTGGTGATCCGCACGTCAGCAGTCTCCGGTGAAAACCCGGAAGTCGCCGCCGCGGAGCACCTGGGCATTCCCGTCATGCGACGTGCCGAATTGCTGGGAGCGATGTCCAGGAATCGCCGCGCGATCGCCGTGGCGGGAACG
>JBFWRO010000065.1:0-9974 GCA_050248865.1 Thermomicrobiales bacterium
GTGCCGCTCTCAATCGAGCAATGGGCGTTGAGCATCGCGGTATCCCTGACGATCATCGTCATGGTAGAAGCACAGAAACTCTTCTTGCGACGATCGAGCTGAGAAGTTACTGGCTCTGACCTTCGTCACCATCCCCCTCGAGCAGGTCGACGGGCAGATCGCCAGTGATCAACGCTTGCTTGCAGCGAGGGCAGACTCCGACAGTATCTGCCGGATCCACGCCAGTGCCGGTGGTGATGGTTTCCCGGGCGAGCGCGTCGGCCGGGACCGGCTGGCCGCACAAAGCGCAGATCTCTGCATCTCGCTTGCCCAGTTCCCTGGAGGTTCCGATCACATCTTCTTCCATGGGAATACTCCTTTTGCACGTTACCGCTTCCGAGCGCTTCTTCGAGCGCGGTGCCCATTTCGGAACGGCGTCGCCGTCCACTCAGCGGACACCCGACCCGGAAAGTGATCAACCGCGCTGCTAACTGTCGGGCCTCGTCATCGGCGAAGCGTTTTCGCGTGCTGGTTCGCGGCGGACGCCAGTGCCAACCTCCTCCCGAACTTCTCCTCCGGCACTCACCACTGCCTTTAGCACCCGTGCGACGCGTAAGGTCACGAACTTGCTGGCAGCTCCCTGATGCTCGATGTCGACAGTCGTTTTCCGGTTGTAGGCATAGTGGTTGTTCCACCGTCCGCGCTCATCTTGCCTCGAAAGAATCCATTCGACCGCGGGCTGGAGACGCGGGTCCGCTGCATGGCCGAGCTCGCACAATACCTCAAGATTCTGCAACACGTCGGCCACATACCCCGAGGGAAATCCAAGTATGAACCATGATTTACTCGGTTTCGTGTTTCCCCATCCAGCTGGATATGCCGCAGTGGCCGGGTCGACGCTGAGCAGGAACTCGATGCCTGTTTCGATGGCGCGTTGGACAAGCGACGAGCGTGATGTTTCCGGGATTCTGGCCAGGCCGCCCAAGGCCTTGACTGCACCCCACGCGCAGGGCAGATGTTCGTTGACCGAGCATCTGAACCTCGGGCCACTCGTCGAAGACTGGTAAAAGCGAATGTCTCCCTCACCAGTGATCGCCCGCGCCTGCCAGTCAATCGCTCGCGCGATCCGCGGATCACCAATCCAGCCGAACCCGATCAGGGCGCGCAGGAGGTTGCCATGGAGGCAATGAATCGTCGCAGACGGAGGAGGTGGAGTTTTGAGGCACCCCGAACAGCCAAAACCGCCGGTGCTGGTCTGCGTGTGCGAGAGCGCATACTCGCATCCCTTCACTATTCCCGGGTGCCCGGGATCAGCGCCAAGTTGGTCGAGAAAGATCAACTGCCAGACGGTTCCCGTGTACTTTGGGCCGTATCCCGCTCCCGGCTTGACCCAATAGCCTTCCGCGGACTGGGCGGCGAGCATAGCGGCAATCGGATCGCTGGACATCGATTCCCGAGAGGCACGGAGAACTTCGGGATGTTCCGCCGGCAGGTCACAAAGTTGCCTGAGCGCAAGATGCCGGACCGCGGGATCTTGTTCCTCCAGCAGCCATGGCAAGGGGTTCTTTCGAAACGAGGCGGTCCAATTCACTGTCTCGCTCAATGACGGTGTCTCCTCCGAACCTATCAGCGTCGCTCCAGTGTCGAGGAAACACCATCGGGGAGCTCGCTGATTTCCTCGCGCATGTGGTTCAGATGAACGGTCCCGGCTACGGTCATCGACACAGCGATGGGGCCAAATCCGCAACCACCAAGGTCGCTGCCCGATCTCCCCCTCATCCACGGTCGACGCCGTTCGTTGGAATCCGGCGAATCGCAAGACTCCGCGATACGCGCCTACCTCCTGCAGGTACGTTATCCTCTGAAACGTGCGATGGTTGCCACGATAGCACGTGCGATAGTCACAAGAACGTTGCGGAAGCCAAGGATCATCAGGAAAGGAGTGCTGAATGCCGGATCAGTACGAAATCAGGCGGATACTCGTTCCGCTCGATGGCTCGGAGTATGGTCAGCGAGCGCTCCCCTGGGCCACAGCCCTGGCCGGCGACAAGGTCGATCTCATTCTGATGGAAGTCATCCCCCATGCTTCGGGTGTGCGGGACTTCACCGGGAGGGTCATCTCAACCGCCGAACAGATTTCCAAGGGCTATCAGGACATGGCCACTGAGCAGCTTGGCGGTGTTCGCTCCAAGTGGTTCCCTGAGCGGGAAAACGTGACGCTCGTCGTGGCGGAAGGGGATCCGACCGAGCAAATCCTCGCCACAGCCCACCAGCACAACGCCGATCTCATTGTGATGTCGAGCCGGGGTCGAGGGGCAATCGGGCGCTTTGCCAGTGGCTCAGTCGCTGACCGGGTCGTCCGGCATGCTCCTCTTCCGGTCTGCGTCATTGGCCCAGAGGGCGCTCTCGAGACAGAGGCCGAAATCAAACGAGTGATCGCGCCGATCGACGACACCCCGCTCTCGTTCGCTGCTCTGCCGGTTGCGGCGGCGATCGGCGTTCTGCACGATGCGACCGTCCACGCTGTGCATGTGCTGGCGCCAGAGGTCGATGACCTGATCATCCCCCTTAGTGGTCTCCAACCACTCCCGGCCGCCTACTCTGAGGATGTCATGGCGGCGCGCGAGGCGGCAGGCCAGGCCGTTGTCGATCAGGCAGTGTCTCAACTGGAGATGCTGGGAGCACGTGCGGCCGGCGAGCTGTATACGGGTCGCCCGGCCGAGGCTCTGTCTGATTTGCTGCAGGCAGGTGATGTGCTGGTTCTCGCCAGTCATGGCCGAAAGGGAGTGCCCCGCTGGGTACTGGGTAGCACGGCGATGAAGCTGATTCAGAGCGGATCGGCGCCGGTGGTGATCGTCACCAGAGAGTACCTGGAAGTCGATACAGCTGACTGAGCCGCGTCGATTACGGTTTCCCGATGGTCTGAGGCATGAATTCGACCACCAGCAGTGTTCACTGGTGGTCGAATTCATTACGCGCGGTTGGGCCGGGGATCAGGTTTCGTCTTCTGACGTTTCGTCGAGCATCCCCTCGTTTTCCCCGTTCTCGACCTCGCCACCCTCTCCCTGTACGGCTGGCCGCAGATCGGCAGGCAACCGTCGACTGGGCACGCCGTACGTGTCTTCGCCGCGCTGGATGGCCACACGGCGCTCCACATGCCGCATCAGAACGCTGAAAGCTGCCTTGGTCGCCGTATCGGCAGATGGCCCTTCCTGGTGGCTTACAAGTGGCCCACCGAGAGGACCCAGGGCGAGCCTCATATCGACTCTGACCGACCTGGGATTTTCCTTCTCGTCGAAGGCTATCTCCAGGCGCGGATCCGGAAAATTCGCCACGCGCTTTTCCAGAGACTGCACGTGCCGCTGAATGCGCTCCTCTTCGAGCCGGCTGAGCGTCATCCCACGCATGCGGTATTCGGTGTTGAGCGGCATCGATTTCCTCCTTTTGCCCCCCGTCAGACCACACGGGCCTCATCTCGACAATGGGCGCCCGACCCAGTGAGAATCTTTTCCGATTGTCACCGGTGAGTGTGTGCGCATCCATCCTCGACTCCTGCCGTCAGTATCCATCACCTGCTGTCGCACGAGGGTTTCGTCATTGCCGAACATGTCGCAAGAGTGCCACAGCCACCGACCACGGGTGTCAAATGCAACCGGTCACCGGGTCTTGCGCTTCGTCGAGCTCTTTCGGTCCTCTTCTCTTGCAGATACTGAATCGGCTGCCGCCAGGTATTGATCGAGACGCGCGGCAACCAGTGCGTGAATCGAGCCGTCGGGAAACGCGCCGTTCCCGTCCCTTTCGCCTGCCTCGAGCCCGGTGAGCAAGGCCATACCCTGGTCGACCGTCTCCACGGCCCAGACGTGGAACATTTCGTTCCGGATCGCCTCCACCACGTCCTGATCGAGCATCAGGTGCTGCACATTCGCAGAGGGGACGACAACACCCTGGGAGCCAGTCAATCCTCGTGCGTTGCAGACGGCGAAGAATCCTTCGATCTTGCGAGTCACTCCACCGACGGCCTGCACCCGGCCGAACTGATCGACCGCGCCCGTTACGGCGATCCCCTGATCGATCGGAGTGCCGGAAAGGGCGGAGAGGAGCGCGTACAACTCCGTCGAGGACGCCGAGTCGCCATCGATCATGTCATAGGTTTGCTCGAACGTTAACGTTGCACTGAGGGCAAGGGGTGCTGCGGCTCCGTACTGGCCGCGCAGGTAGCCCGCCAGGATCATCACGCCTTTCGAATGAATCGGCCCTGACAACTCGATATCGCGCTCGATGCTTTGCACGCCGGCCTTGCCGGGTGAGACTCGTGCGGAAATGCGGGAAGGTCTGCCGAACGAGTAGTCGCCAAGATCGATAACCGATAACCCATTCACCTGACCGATCACAGTACCTGCGGTCGCAATGGCCAGCGTCCGCTCATCGATCATTTCCTGAAGACGCTCCTCGATGAGGTTCGAGCGGTACATCCGCTTGCGGATCGCGGTGTCCACGTCCATGGCCATCACCGGATCATGCCCAGCCTTTCCGGCCCAGTAACTCGCTTCCGCGACCAAATTGGCGATGTCGAGCATTCGAGCCGACAGTTTCTGCTGGTGCTCACGCTGGGTCGCGCTGAATTCGATCACTGTCGCCACCGCCGCGGCATCGAGGTGGAGAAGGTGCTGGTCCCGGACCTGCCGGGCTATGAACGCCGCATAATCGCGAACGTGCTCGCCGGTCCAGTGCATATCGGGCGCAAAATCGGCGCGGACGGCAAAGAGCTCGGCGAAGTCCTCCTCGAGCTGATAGAGCGCCTGATAGACCGATCGAGGGCCAATCAGCAGGACTTTGAGGCTGGCGGGGATCGGCTCTGGACGGAGTCGGCCGGCCACCGTCACGGTCGCCTGCTCCAGGGGCGACTCGATCGTTATTTCTTTGCTTATCAGCGCGCGTTTGAGCGTTTCCCAGGCAAAGGGATTGCGGAGAAGGTCGACAACGTGGAGAATCAAGTACCCGCCATTGGCCCGGTGAATGGAGCCCGCCCTGATCTGGCGGAAATCGGTCACCATGGCGCCCAGAACTGCGCGAAACTCGATCCTCCCCAGCAGATTGGCGAGGGTCGGATTGCGCTCCAGCACCACGGGCGCTCCGTGGGAATCGCTGTTGTCCACCAGCACATTGACTTCGTAACGAGAAAGATGCTCATTGCGCCCGATGGCGGCGAGCTCGGCGGCGCTTCCCTGTTGCGGCGACGGAGCGACCGGCCAGAAATCGTGGAGATGCTCCGGCACGTCGGCTTCGAGGTCTCGAAGGTATGCGACGATCTCCGCATTGAACTGGAAATCCTCGCGCAGTTCTTCGAAGAGCGGATTGGTCACAAATGCCACCACATCTCGCTCCATCTGTCGCAGACGCTCCATCGTGTCGCGATCGAGCTTGCGCATCTGGCGCATCGTCGTGGTCAACTCGGCGGTGACCTCTTCGCCACGTTTTTGAATCTGGGAACGCAGTTCTTCCGGCAGCTTCTGGAACGCATCCGCGTCGATTGGCTTGCCTTCTGCCAGGGGGAAGGTCATGACCCCAGTCGGCTGAATCTCGAAGGAGAACTCGCGGTCGGAAGCAAACTTCGCCATCTTGTCGAGAACGGCTACGCGTTGCTCGTTGGCCGCGGACACGAGACTGTCCCGCCGGTTCTGCACCTCCTCACTCTCGAATGCCCTCGGAATTTCCCGCTGAATTGTCTGAATGAGTTCGGCAATCGCTGCGGCAAACTTCCTCCCCTGTCCGGCAGGCAGGGAGATCGCGTTCGGCTGGTCGGGTTTCGAGAAATTGTGGACATAAATCCAGTCAGGGGCGGCCGGGCGCCCTGCCGCATACTCGCGGACAAATCTCATCGCCGTATCTTCGCGGCCAGTGCCGGAACCCCCGGCAATGTAGAGATTGAACCCTTCTCCGCCTGCTTCCAGGCCGAAGGCGATCGCTTCGAGAGCCCGGGGCTGGCCAATCGTCGTGGAGACAGGATCGACTTCCGCGGTGGTGGTAAACGGCAGCGTGCCGGGATCGAGCCGGCGCCGTACCTCTTCATGCGAGAGTCGTCTCACGCGTCCAGGTTCGCTCATTCGCTCTGCCGACCTCTCATTTCGCAATGCCACAGGATTCGCGGTGACGACTCAGGCGAACGGGTCCATCAGGTCTTCGATCCACTAGAAGCTTCTCAACGGAGCGTCATGCCTTTACCGTCAAGCGCTCGAGATCACGGGGATACCAGGTAAGCCGTTCGACTCCTGCGCTTCGCACCACAACCGTATCGGAATGTCGAAATCCGCCGACGCCCGGGATGTAGAAGCCGGGCTCGACTGAAAGGACCATCCGTTCTTCGATCACGTCCTCCGAGCCGAGATCGATGAACGGCCATTCATGACCCTCCAGCCCGATACCATGGCCGGTATGATGGCGCTGATAGTCGATCAATTTGAGCTCCGTGAACGCTTCCCTCACCTCGGCCTCGACTTCGGCAAACGTGCGTCCAGGGCGAATCGCATCAAAAGCCACCTGCTGCAAAAGAAGCATCGACTCGAAATGGTTCGCACCATCTTTGCCAGGATCGCCAAGAAACATGGTTCGCTCGAGCTCGGAGACGTACCCGCCGACATCTGCCCCACTGTAGGTGACGAGCAGATCGCCTTTGCGCAATGCCATTGCGCTGGACAGTGCGTGAGGATCAGATGTGGTCGACCCAGCGGTGAAGTTGGCAAGTGCGGGCAATCCGAAGGCGGTCGTCATCGGCTGATAGTCAGGTCCCAGTGAGGCGACCATCATCTGGGACGCTTTGTGCGAGGCCTCCAGCCACACTTCCATCGCGCCTCTCGCCTCGGCAATGGCATCGTGCATCAACCGATGCGCCAGGTTTCCCCAGACGCAGCTCTCCGAGATCAGCCGGAGTTCCGAGTCGCTCTTGACGGCGCGCAGGCGGTCTATCACGTCGCGAGCTGGGACGCACGCCACCTGGTCGCCAACCACGTCGGAAAGCAAGGGACCATCGTAACCATTGATATCGAGATAGCCGTTGTTGTCGTACCCCAGCCGGATTCCCTTCCCGTTCAGTTTCATCGCTGAGAGCAGCTCCCCAAAGTGAGCCATCGGGTGACGGCCACCCCCTGTTGGGTACTCGGGATAGACCTCCGTATGCGTAATGCCCCTGGCTTTCGAGAAATGACCAACTTCGAGATGCGGAATCAGCCCACCCATGCCGCCGTCCCGTCGAATAACGATGGCCATTGGACGTTCGGTCGAAAGGTGAAAAAACCCACTGACCCAGGCCATCCGGATCGGATGGAACAGCACCAGCCCGTCGAGCTGGCGCCGCTCGAGCTCACTTCTGACTGCACCGACCCTGTCGTCGTACTCGAGTCCGTCGATTGAC
The DNA here is from genome assembly GCA_050248865.1 of Thermomicrobiales bacterium. Classification (GTDB taxonomy): domain Bacteria; phylum Chloroflexota; class Chloroflexia; order Thermomicrobiales; family UBA6265; genus JAHBVL01. Next base: position 7,388 of record JBFWRO010000065.1, read on the forward strand.
CAACGCTGCACGGGGGTGGCGCTCCCGGCAGCTCGGCCAGTGATCGATCGCTTTCTGGTCCTGACCATGGCAAAACCTGTCAGTTGACGGATAGAGAGCCGCTCGAGCACTGGTAGGCTGAGAATCGGCTCGCCGGCCGGTGATCCATACGAGAGACCACCTCGTAGTGAATGGTAACCGCGTCGCGGAGCGGAATAGAAGTCCGGATCAGGCCATGCGGTCTGATCCATAGCAGAATGGAGCACCTCGAAGATGAGCACTCTGTGGTATTCAGGCAAGTCTCTGTTCCGGCTGGCATTTGTGTTGACACTTGCCGGCGCGTTCAGTCTCGGGGTTTCCGGATCTCGCGTGATTGCCCAAGAGATGGCCATGGCCAGTCATCCGGCGCACCTGCATACCGGCACATGCGACGCGCCTGGCGATGTCGTTTTTCCCCTGACCAACGTGGGATTCGACTACTCCATGGATGGAACGCCGATGGCCGGCGAGATGATCGGCGCGACCAGCGCGATTCCTGTGGAGAGTAGCCAGACGACAGTCGCCGCATCACTCTCGGATATCGCGGCCGGCGGGCATACGCTTGTGGTTCATGAGAGCGACGAGAATATCCAGAATTACATCGCCTGCGGGGATGTTGGCGGCGGGATGATGGGGCCATCGGATCTGGCCATTGGACTCGGCGCGCTCAATGATTCCGGTTACAGCGGCGTTGCCTGGCTTCGGGACAATGGCGATGGCACAACCATGGTGACGATCTTCCTGACTGGCGCCTCGATGGGGATGGATTCGGGAATGGACATGGGCGGCGAGTCAGCGATGGGCGCTGAGACCGCAGTGACCATCGAAGGATTCGCATTCAATCCCGCCACCATCGAAATCAGTGTTGGCGACAGTGTCACATGGACGAACAATGACTCTACGCCACATACGGTGACGCAGTCTCCATCGGGATCAGGGTTCCAGTCGGGTTCGCTCGCTCAAGGCACGTCGTTCACACAGACATTTGATGCAGCAGGAACCTACGACTATTTCTGCGAGTTCCATGCCAACATGACCGGCACGGTGATCGTCAGTTAAATCGCGCATCTTCGCCACGGCGACCACCGTGAACAACGCGAAGCGCATTCGATAGCTGGAAACTCCCGTCCGCAAGAGGACAACGACATCATCGAAATCCCTGGAGCGACGCAGGCCGCTCCGGGGGTTTTTCCCTGCGGCGGCTGGGGGTGAGCAGCACTGGAGCCGACGGCCTGGCCCGAAACGTTTGCGCGACCTGTAGAGCGAACGATGCCAGTGTGAGGGCCATCAGGAGATGGGTCGCCTCGATCCAGATCTGATAGTCGCCACGACCGCTATTCTGCATTCGACGGAACACGCCGCCCACGAAAATCGCTATGGCCAGTAACGGAAACTGGATTCTGGCCAGCAGGGGCCAGGGTATTGCGCTTCCTGCAAAACGGGGCACCAGATAGTATGCGGCGCCTAGCACCATGAACCCCGCCCATCCGAACAGGTTGAACTCCGCATGCACTTGCCGGTAGATCGGACCGAATTTCTCTCGCAAGGCAAAGGCGGCGCCCAGAGACACGCCGATCGCCAGAAAGCCAAAGGCCATGAACCAGGCCATTCGCGTCGCCGATGGCAACGGGAGGAGAAGTGGGGCGCAGTTGATTCCCCATAGTAGCAGCGCGATCGCCTGCAGCGGTCCGCCTACGCGAAAGAGCCAGCTCTGATCGGTCGCCAGGGCAACGACCATCGCCGGTGTGGCCAGAAGCGAGAGCATCACGTGCACCGGGACGAGCCGCGGCGTTTTCCAGCGGGCAGTCGACCAACGCGGCAGCACATGATAGGTCACGCTCGTGGCCATCGACACGACGCATCCGAGGAGCAGAAGGTGCGCCCATACGAGTTCCCAGCGTCCCGTGTCAGGCACCCTGAACGAGATGGCGACGCCGACGCTCAGTCCTGCAAGCAGGTACATGGCTGCGAGTCGTGAGAAGCGCGTTGCGGTACGGTCGACCGATCGTTGTTCCTCGAAGGGAAGCGGGGGCGCGGGAGTCGTCACGGGTTGCCTCAACAACATTCCCACCTGAGCGACAAAGCCTGCTCCGGCGGAAAGGGACAGCAGCGCTCCCGCCTGAACGAGAACGCCCTCGCTACGGCGAATCCCGGTTGCGGAAAGGACACCACCCGCAAGACTCGCAGCGATGATCACGAACCAGAGCGACTCCCGCTGCCACTTGCGTCGTGCGAAGACGGGGACGATTCTGTGGTTGACGGCATAGATCAATGGGAGCAAGCCGCCCAATACCGCCAGCTGAACCGACGCTTCCCACCACCGTCCATCGCGACCGGTCATACCAGCGAGGAATGCGGCCATCGAGAGCGAGGCGAGCCCTCCGACGAGCCCGGCTGGCGAAACGCGTGCCGGATTCATTGCGCAAATGACTGCGCGTGCGACTCGATCTCCGCTCGGATGGCCCGCAGGACATCGTCCACTGGAGCGCCGTGGAGCTCCAACGCCTCACCAACCTCGCGGCCGCCACCACAACAAAGATCGATGCCATAAGGGGTTAGCAGGTTCATT
>JBFWRO010000066.1:0-9863 GCA_050248865.1 Thermomicrobiales bacterium
CCGGAGGTGTCAACGTGACGGAAAAGTTGAGTCTGAATCAGCAACTCGAGATCATGATGCAGCGCTTGCAAACGGCTGGTATGAGTCGCCGAGATGTTATGAAAGTCGCTGCTGCGGCTGCGGCGGGCGCAGGTCTCAGCGTTGCTGGTGCTGACACGATTGCAGCCGCTCCCGCCGGAACTGGACGGAACTCTCTGGCAAAGCTCCAGGATGGCGAAGAGCAGATCATTTACCACTACGGCATCTCCTTCAATCCGACGTCTTTCGACTTTAACGCCGATCTTTACTGTGGAGGTGAGGAGACGGTTTGGGCCGGAGTCGTGACATTCGACGAAAACCTGAACGCCGTCGCTGACTGGGCAGAAACGTTTGCCCCGAACGACGATGCGACGGTCTGGACCTTTAATATCCGCCCAGACAACACAGGTTGGTCGGACGGCAATCCGGTCACGGCACAAGACTTCGTCTGGTCGTGGACCAGGCAGCTCGACCCGGCCACGGCAGCGCCCTACGCTGGTTTCCTCTTCGACATCAAGTATGCGGAGGCGTTCAATCAGCAAACGGAGTATGCCGTCGAAGGCGATCCACTTGCGGGTCAGATTCCGACAGCGGAAGACCTTGGTCTCAAAGCCCTGGACGACTGGACACTGGAGATCACCTGCGAGGGTCCGCGTGGATACCTGCCGCAGGTTCTTGCTTATGCGGCGGCCTTTCCGGCTCCACGTTGGATGGTCGAGGAGCATGGCTCGGCATGGGCTCTTGGTGGGGACGTGCCTCTTGTCAGCAACGGACCATTCAAGCTTGACAATTGGGAATACGACGTCAAGATCGAGATGTCCAAGAACGAGGGTTTCTGGGACGCGGCGAATATCAAGATGGAGCGGGTCATTTGCCCCATCACACCCACGGCGAACGCGGTGCTCACATTCGAGCAAGGTTCGGGTGACGCCCGCCTCGACTGGACTGTTTTGGGCGGCGCTGACTATCAGCGCTACCTGGACGATCCGGAGCTGAGCGCTCTTCTCCAGCCATATGTTTACCCCGGTCTCTGGATGCTACTGCCGTCGAACGGCATTCCTCCGTTCGATTCGCTCGAGGTTAGGAAGGCCGTCAGCCATTCAATCGATCGCGACCGGCTGGTCACCATCACCAATGGCCTGGTGACGCCGGCCTACAACATGGTTCCTCAAGGTGTGTTCGGATTCCTGGATGATCCGACGTTGCCCGAGATTCAGGCTTACGATCCGGAAGCGGCGATGGCCGCGCTCGTCGGCACCGAGTTCGAAGGCGGTCAGAACTGGCCAGAAATCACTATGTGGATGCGCGCGAACGAGGAGATCTATAACGCTGACGTGATGGCCAACGACATCGCCGATCAGCTTCAGCAGACGTTGGGCATGATGGTGTCGATTCAACCGATTCCGCTCGACAACTTCAGCCCGCAACTGTACGAGAACGAGTGGCAGTTGGTGTTTATTCGCTGGTGGCTGGACTATCCAGATCCAAACAACACGTACGGTGACATGTTCTACAGCCGCAAAGCCTCTGGCAAGCGACAGGCCTGGTCGAACGACCAGTTCGACGATCTGGTCAATGAGGGCAAGGCCGAATCTGATCCGGCCGCGCGACTTGCAATCTATCTGGAGGCCGAGAAGGTCATTCAGGAGGACGTCGGATACATGCCGCTGGCGTTCCGGCTCGACCAGTATGCCTTCAAGCCTTGGGTGAAGAACGTTCCCGTCAACGACCAGGGTTACACGGTCCCTGACGGCAACATCTTCATCGGCATGAATCGCGTCACCTCGATCGAGGGTCGCGAAGAGTAGTCACAATAACTACCGTGGTGACCGGGAAGCGCACCTCGCTTCCCGGTCGCTTTTTCTGCCATTCACGCGTGCGAGACCCGCGCCCGGCGTTGAGACATCATTCATGCGCCGTGTACCGTGCCGAAACAATGAGGTGACAGCAGTGGACAATCATCCAGCATTTCTCTGGCTCAATGGGTCAATCACTCCATGGAATGAGGCGAAGATCCACGTATCGGAGATGGGGTGGTCGACCATTGGTGCGGTGTTCGAGGGAATCCGCGGCTACTGGAATTCAGAGTCCGAAGAACTCTATGTCTTTCGCCTGCGCGAGCACATGGAGCGGCTCCACCGCTCGATGAAGCTCGTGCGTTTGCCAATTGAGTACTCGGTCGATGAGCTCTGTGCGATCGCATGCGAGCTTTTGCGGGCAAACAATGCGCGCGAAGATACATACATTTTTCCGTTGGCATATACGCGGGATTCGTATACATCGCGGTACGACAGCCTCGGTGTAAAGACGGCTCTCCAGATCCTCACCCGCCCGATGCCAAGCCATCTCAACTCGGGCAAGGCGATGACTGCCTGTGTGAGCTCCTGGCGCCGCATATCAGAGGATGTGATGCCTCCTCGCGTAAAGAATCTTTCCAACTACCGCAATGGGCAGCTTGCCAGAATGGAGTCGCTGCTGGATGGCTACGACACGTCGATCATCCTCAACGCGCAGGGCAAGGTCGCGGAGGCTCCTGGAGCGTGTGTCGCCTTCGTGCGGGACGGAAAGCTGATTACTCCTGATCTGACGAGCAGCGTGCTGGAGAGCATCACGCGCGATGCGATCCTGACTTTGGCCAAGGGTCGATTGGGCATCGAAGTCGAAGAACGCCAGGTCGATCGGACGGAGTTGTACCTGGCGGAGGAGGTTTTCCTCTGCGGGACGGCGGCGGAGATATCGCCGGTTGTCGAGATCGACAAGCTTCCGATAGGCGACGGACAGGTTGGGCCGGTGACGACCGCTCTCGAGCGCTTGTTCGAGGATGTGCTGCGCGGCAGAGAGACGCACTTCGAGTCGTGGCGCACACCGGCAGGCATCTTTCAGGCTGCCGCCGTCTAGCATTGTCACGCGTGATCAAGACGTGTGCCTCAGACCAGACACCGTCGTCCGGGCGCTGCGCTCAAGGGACCACTGGCGATGCGCTTTCGGCGATCGCATCGACTTCGATCTCGAGTAACAGGTCAGGGTTGAGAAGCGCTGAAATCACAACGACTGTTGCGCACGGATGGACAGTTCCGAAGAACTCGGCGAGTACGCCGGTAACTGCTTCCCCATCCTCAGGCCGGGTAAGGAAAACCCGGTATCGGTAGACGTCCTGCATCGTAGCGCCCAGGGCCTGGAGCGCCTCGTCGATCGTCAGCAGCGTCTGGCGCGCCTGAACAGCTGCGTCTCCCAGACCAACGACCTCGCCGTTTTTCACCGCTGTCGATCCAGAGATCCCGACCAGGTCGCCGATTCGGGTTCCCCGGCAGTATCCAACGGAAAGCTCCCAGGGACCTCCGGAGTAGTGGCGGACTCTCCGGGGTGGCACAGAATCAGTCATCGATTGTCCTCCACGATGTTCTGCCGCGGCATCAGTCCCGCCGCGAGCTCCCAGTCGATGCCGTAGGGTTTCTTGGCGTAGTCATAGAGGTATCTCGCAAAATCTGCCCGGGAGGGGTCCACAATCCCCTGATGCTCCTTCTTGACTTCCGAAAACTGGAACATCAACGTGACATCCCCATTCCGATAGAAGAAATAGAGACTCCATCGTTCGTCCCGCTCGAGCATCGCGAAGTCGCTGGAGAGTCGGTCCGCGTGTTTCTGCAAGTGCGCAAAGGCCGCCGCGAGATCGTCGACGACGAATCCGATATGGTGCCAGCTCGAAGGTCGCCCGTCCGAAAGTGGCGCCGCCTCTCCAGCATCGAAGAGCATGATCGTGGTCGGGCCCGTCGTCAGACAGGTCAGGTGAGCGTCGTCACGCACATTTTGCATTTGAATGACTTCGGTCAGAAAATCTCGTGCGGCCGGTCGATCGGCAACCGTAATCGCCAGATGATCGAAGCCTACGTTCCGCCAAACGCCGTCAGAGGCAGGGATCGGCGAAACCGTGGCGACGATACGCTGAACGCCGAGGTAATCATCGATATCGCCGAGGAAATTGTCCGGGTAGATCTCGTCGCCGTTTTTCGTGCGGAAGACGAGCCGATTTCCTGTAATGAACTCCTTCGGCAGAAGCTTGTGGAAGGCTTCATGCACGATCGTGCCTCGCGGTAAAGACGCCGCGTAGTCGACGCCATCGAGTTCGATCGTGAAACTCTGAAGTTTATCGGGTTGCTCAACTGCCATTTGGACCTCTTCGTGCTGCGCCCGATCGCTGGCAGGTCCAGAACGCGGACTGCCGACGGCCAGAATTCAGCCACAAAGCGTACACTCGATTCGTCGCTGACGGCGTGGCTCTGCGTGATCGCGGGCGACTTCCCAATTCGAACAGTAAGAGCTTTGTCGGCTTCTGGAGCAACGCGATGAATTCATTTGAGAAACAAACAACCCGGTCAGGTTCCCGGCGGATGGCATTCCTGTGCGCGCTCGTCTTCTCACTGGGTGCCGTGTTTGGCATGCTGGCTGGAGGCGTGCACCGTCTGAGTGCGTCGTCTTCCATGACGGACGCGCCGGCGTTTGCCATCTTCGAAGAAACGTGGAACCTCGTTCAGGAGCGATATGTTTTGCCCGAAGAGCTCGATGAGACCGATCTCATCTACGGGGCGGCGCGTGGAATGGTCGAAGCGGTGGGCGACACCGGTCACTCGGCCTTTCTCGATCCTGTCGAAGCTCAATCGTTCCGCGCTTCCCTGAATGGAGAACTGATCGGTGTCGGGATCCGGATCGAGTTCAACGGAGAATATCCGCAGGTCATCGCGCCGATCGACGGGTCACCGGCGGAATCGGCCGGAATCGAGTCTGGAGACTTTATCCTGAAAATCGATGGACGCGACACCAGCAGAATGACCCCCAACGAAGTCGGGACACTGCTGCGGGGTGAAGAGGGCGCTCCTGTAGACCTCACGATCGGGCGACCTGAAACCGAAACCGAGTTCGATATCACGATTGTGCGAGCGAGAATCGAGGTCGAGCCTGTAGCGTGGGCCGAGCTACCCGACGGACTGTTTCTCCTTCGGCTGAACGAGTTCTCAGAAGGAGCCGGAGAGGCCCTTACACAGGCTATCGAGGAAGTGATTGCAGGCGGGGCGACCGGCATCGTCCTCGATTTGCGCGGCAACCCGGGGGGATACGTCGATGAGGCCAAGAGGGTGGCTTCGGAGTTTCTGCCTGCTGGATCAGTCCTCTACTTCGAGCAACGCAGAGGTGAGGAACCTGAGCCCATTACGCTCGATCGGGAGGCCGGGGCAGCACGGACGATGCCGCTCGTGGTTCTCGTGAATGAGCGGTCTGCCTCCGCCGCGGAGATCGTTGCAGCGAGTCTGCGGGATAACGCGCGGGCAGAAGTCATCGGTGTGAATACGTTTGGTACGGCAACTGTTGTCAGTTCCTTTGGACTCGACGATGGTTCGATTGCTTCGATTGGAACGGCACTTTGGACCACCCCGAATCGTGAGAGTGTCCGAAATGTCGGTGTTTCACCAACAATCGAAGTAAAACTTTCACCTCTCGCAGACGAGACGGAGTTCGAGTCAGGAAGCTTCCTCACGTTGGCGGAAATCCACGCGAACGATGACGCGCAGTTACTCGCCGCCATCGAGCTCCTGTCACCACCTGACGTGCTGCCCACAGCCCTTACCGCCTGACATGTGCGAGTCAAATCGTCAGGAACGGCAAGACAAATTCGGGTCACGCAGCGGCGTCGTACTGGCCGATGACGTGGTATCGTTCGCGGTCAGGGGCAGGTCGCCTGCTCGCGGTGCTACTGGCTCGAAGCAGATCTGGCGAGGGACACGACCGTTCATGCTATCTGTTGAGAGCTGGCCCGAGCCGGTCGCCCGAGTTTGGCATTTCACGCATCGATTCCAGAGGTTTCTGATCGTCGGCGCTATTGGCCTGACGGTAAATCAGGGGCTGCTTTTTCTCTTCCATGACCTGGCCCACCTGCGGCTTTCACTCGCGTCACCGTTAGCGATCTTCCTGTCAATGCTGGTGACGTTCGCTCTCAACGAACGATGGACCTGGCACGACCGCGGCACTGGCCCTGTCCTGCATCGCATGGGCATGTACTTTCCCATCAACTTCATTGGGTTGATCATCAATTTTGGCGTGTTGTCCGTGTTGGTGAACCGGTTCGACCTGCATTACCTCGTTGCCAACTTGTTTGGCGCTGGGCTCGCTGCCGTGTGGAACTTTCTCGTCAACCACCACGTCACCTGGCGGGAGTGAATTTCGGCGATCGGTCATCCCCAGGTCGTGCCCAGACTCGACGCGAGACGGCGAACCAGTAGAATTGTTATCGCGACGTAGACGCATCTGCGTCGACGACTGGTACATTACCGGCAGTTGCAGATCGAGCAACACGCTGTCTCGTCATGTGTAAATTGCGGTGGTACGGAACTTGCGCGATTGTTGCCACCTGTGTTCCAGGCAAGTTCGTGTTGTCATTTCTGGAAGGATCCACTGTTCATGCAATCGGGTAACGGATCATCGAACGGAGTCGAAGGCGGCCAGTCGACTCTGATCATGGGCGCTGGTCCTGGAGGGCTATGCTCCGCGTATGTCCTCAGCAAAGCCGGGATGCCTGCCACGGTCATCGAGAGGGCGCCATTCGTCGGTGGACTTGCTCGCACAATCACGCGGGAGACAGCGTACGGCGAGTTTCGTTTCGATATTGGAGGGCATCGCTGGTTCACCAAGATCGACGAGCTCAACGAGCTTTTTCGAGAAGTCATCGCCGAAGAGCTGCTCTGGGTCAATCGTGTCAGCCGGATCTATTTTGATGGCAAGTACGTTGATTACCCCCTCAAGATTTCCAACGCTCTGAAAGCGGTCGGTCCGTTCAAGTCAGCCCAGGCCATGGCCGATTACGCTCGAACCCGGGCGATGCACAAGGTCAGTCCGGTCGACATCGTGTCCATGGAGGACGCATATATCGACCAGTTTGGCCCGACGCTCTACGAGCTCTTCTTCAAGCGGTACTCCGAGAAGGTGTGGGGTCTGCCGTGCGATCAGATGAGTGGAGACTGGGTATCACAGCGATCGAAGGGGATGTCGCTGGTAACGGCAGTGAAGGACGCAATTGTTCCCTCGAAGGGCAAGGTCGTCAGCCTGATCGATGAGTTCATGTATCCGAAGTATGGATTTGGCCGCCTCTCAGAGCGCATGGCGGACGGAATCGAACAAATGGGCAACCAGGTCCGTCTCGGTGCCGGAGTCACCAAAGTCCACCGCGAAGGCAACCGGGTCACGGGCGTCACAATCGAGACCGAAAACGGTCCGGAAGTCGTCACTGCAGCGAATTACATTTCATCGATACCACTCACTGTCCTGGCCAAGATTATGGAACCTGCGGCGCCGCCGGAGGTTCTCGCAGCTGCGGATTCGCTGACCTTTCGCAACATCGTGACGGTCAACGTGATGCTCAAGCGGCGGCAGGTGACTCCTGACACGTGGCTTTACGTGCACGACCGCAATATCCTTTTCGGACGATTTCATGAACCAAAGAACTGGAGCCCGGAGATGGTCCCTGGCGACGAGTTCACGTCGCTGGTGGTCGAGTACTTCTGCTCTCCCGGCGACTCGATCTGGAACATGACCGAGGAGGAGTTTGTCAAACGAACTGTCGACCACCTCGCCGATGATCTCAATTTCATCGATCGGTCAGAAGTAATCGACGGATTCATTGTCCGCGCGCCGCGGGCGTATCCGTCTTACGTGATCGGATACGAAAAGCCACTCGCGTTGATCAAGGATTTCATCGACACGTTCGACAATCTGCAAATCATCGGGCGCTACGGAACGTTCCGGTACAACAATACCGACCACTCCATCGAGACCGGTCTGCTGGCAGCCAAGAATATCCTCGGCGAGCATCACGATCTCGATCAGGTCAACGCCGAGAAGGAGTACCACGAGATCAAGCGGGTCGAAACGCCAGTCTCTGCGAGCCGGTAGCGCAAGGCGCCGCGCGCATGGATTTTGCGTCTGGAGATTCGCTTCTGGCCGAGAACCCACAGGAGAGGCGTCAGAATAGGCGTGCAAGCGTCGCTGATCTGATGACAAAGGACGGAGCAGGACGGTTTGTTACCGTTCTGCTCTTCCTGTTTCTCGTCAAGCAACTCGTGCTGGTCGTCGTCTTCCCCCCTTTTACCGGGCATGACGAGGTCGCGCACTTTGCGTATATCCAGACCGTGGCGACAGAACAGAGAGTTCCTGAACTGCTGGTGGACGACCTTCCCGACTATTTTTACAGGTACTGCCTGTATATCCTTGACTGGTCTCCATGTACGCCGGAAGACCCCCGCTGGCGGGAAACCCCCTTTCGCTTCGCGGACTGGGGAGCTTCAGGCATCCATCCTGCCGGACAGCAGTACACCGCGAACCATCCTCCGCTCTACTACGCCCTCGCTGCTCCTGTCTACCGCCTGACAGCCAGCGCGTCGTTCGAAACCCAGCAATACCTGATTCGGTTACTGGCCATACCGTTCGGGATGCTGACGGTGCTGCTGGCATTTCTGACGGTAAGAGCCGCATTTCCTGGTGATCGGTTTATGGCGATCGTTGTACCAACCGTCGTCGCGTTTCAGCCCCAAGTCTCGTATGAAGCGTCCATGGTCAATCACGACATCGTCGGGATTGCAGCCGTCGGCCTGATTCTCTTTTTGCTCGTTGTCGGCATGCGCGACCGGTTCCCGGTGTTCGTCAACGTCGCATTGGGCGTCACGCTTGGGGTGGCCCTATTGATCAAGGGGAATACGATGATCATAGCGCCGGTCATCTCGCTGGCGATGATCATGGCCGTCGGCTGGCGCAACATCTCCGAGTGGGTCCCAAAAGGCGCGGTTGTCGCCGGATTGGCAGGACTGATAACCGCACCCTGGTATGTCTACCTTTGGCGGACATACGGCAATTTCGATGCGCTCGATCAGGTCGAAAAAATGCAGGAACCATGGAATGTTCCAGCTGGAACATTCTCCGAGCAGCTTTTCAATCGATCGTATGTCTGGGATCGCTGGCAAGAAACGTGGGGTTCCTTCGGTTGGCGGCGCATTGCTCTAGGCGATTGGTTGCTCTGGCTGATTGCGCTGCCTGTCATCCTGGCGCTGGTGGGGTTAACGCTGTTACTGGTGCGGCGGCTGTCGGTTCGAAAGGGAGCGGACGTCCTGACGTGGTTGCCGGGAGGCCAGCAACTCACCACACTGCAAACCCGCACCATGGTCATCTTTGCGGCGCTTTTCATCATTTCCTATCTTGCGGTGATCGAGTTCGGCACCCGGTTCGCACTCACTCAATCCCGGTATCTCTTTCCCACAATCAATGCCGTTGCCGTCCTTCTCTCGCTTGGTCTGCGAACGCTCAGCCCCGCCCGAATTCGGCCATTTGTCCAGGGGTTCGTCGTCAGCGCGATGATTTTGCTGACGCTGGTCATCTACACCAAGTACGTCGTGCCCTACTGGCACTTCACCGACTGGTCGGCAGAATGAGCGATCCTCTTGTGGCGAGGGACACTGCCACGGCTGGCCGGCTCGACCGCAGCCGGATGATTGCCTGGCTTCTGCTTGGAACGCCACTTGTTGTCTATGCGCTGTTCTGGCCGGTGCGTGCGCGGCTCGACCAAGGGGTCATCGAAAGGCACTCCAGTTGGTCGATCTGGCGACGCATGACCGAGAGTTTGCCCCGCGTCGGTACCCAGACGCTGTTCGAAATGGCGTTCCTCGCTGGACTGGTCCTGTTTGTCGGTGCCTCTCTGCTCCTCATCTGGTTGGCGCTCGACCGTTCCGGATCCGAAATCGCCGCTGAGGAGAGCGTGGCCGGCGATCTGGATCCCGGCCCCGTCGAGTGATGCAGGGCTCACAGCAGTCGCA
>JBFWRO010000067.1:0-9843 GCA_050248865.1 Thermomicrobiales bacterium
GGCGCAAGGCTCTTTGCGGAATCCGTCGCAATTGGTCCCGGGGCGTGGGACCGGATTCCCGAACCGTCTCGCGCGATCTGGCTCGAGAACGCCTCGACGTTTCTCGACGAATCGCGGGAGCCAGCGTCGCTCTCGCTCGATCTCGAAGCAATTTCCCTCTTTCCCCGCCCAGTATTGCTCACGCATGGGGACCTGAGCCGTCCCTATTTCGCCGCCGTGGTGAGGCGCCTGGCCGTCGCGTTGCCCGAAGCGACGGTCCATTGTTGCGAAGGAGCAGCACACGCGCCGCATGTGAGCCATCCGGAGGAGTTCGTTCGAGTTGTCTCGAGGTTCTGCGCATCAGCAGATCGGAGGAACGTGATCACGGCGAGGTAGGGGTTCAGACCGATGAGGACCCCGGCATTTCGTTCCCATGGGATTTGTTTCGCCGATGTGACCAAGACTGGGAAGAACAGCTCTCTATGATCGAATCATCCGCTCCGAATATTCCACTTCTCGCCTTCCAATCTGCTCTGACGTTCTCAAAACTCTTGCTGAACCGTCAACTCCATCGACGACAGGAGCTGGTCGGGACAACGTATTCCATCGAAGGGGCGGGTGACTTTACGGTCTTTCGAAACACTGTTTCGGATACCGAAACACAAGAGGAACCGGTGGTGCTGGTCGTCGGGTTTGCACTGAAAGGAATTCACTCCTCAAGCATTGGTCACTGGCTCTTCCAACGGGTTTGCCTACTGACAACGCCTTTCTGGAGCGGACTCCCCGGGTTCAAAGTCAAGCTCTGGATGGTCGATGCCCAAACGAAAAGGTATCTGGGGATCTACGACTGGCGAGGCGAATTGCATGCGCGGCGGTATGTCGAGGCTCTCGTCCGGGTCCTCACTCCTCTCTCGACAGAGAATTCAGTTTGGTTCCGGCTCATGCCGGGCAATTCACTGGAGGAGTATCTGAACGTCCGGCGCCTGGCTCTTTCTCCTTGCCCATCGAGTTGAAGCGAGGCCCCAGGCATCGGCGCAAGTTGCGAACTGTCCTACTATAGGAATGACTGCCCACGCCACGGTTGCCGCACGCACTCGATTTTCAGTGCATGGTTGTCGGCAATCATTTGGACCCTGCAGAATGGACTCGATTCGGCCAGAGGTCCCTTTCACCAGAAGGAAAGGAGCATCGATTGTGACGCTCAGTAAGTTTTCCCGAAGATCGTTCGTTGGCACCTCGGTCGGAGCCGGGCTTGCGGTGCCCGCGGCGGCGATCGCCGGGCATCAGGGGGCGAGCGCTCAGGACATCATCCAGTGGACGCCAGCGGACAGCATACTCCCGGAGCTCACTCCGATTGCCGACCTGCAGCCCGCTCCGGAAGATGAGGTGCACATGACGTGGTCGCCACGTGTGCCGCCGCCGATTCAGCGAAGCGACCAGCGAACGTGGGAAATCCATCTCGATTCGATCGAAGGGGTGTGCCCGCTCGATCCGGCAGGCGGTGTTTACACCGAAATGTGGGGGTTTCGCATGGCCGGGGAGACCGACGTGCTCTGCGGTTCGCCCGGCCCTACCATCCGCGGACGCGTTGGCGATTATGTCACGATTTCGATGACCAATCTGGCCAGCAGCAGGCATCCGCACAATATCGACTTCCACGCGGTGACTGGCCAGGGTGGTGGCGCTGAGGGTCTGACGGCGGTGCCCGGAGAGACCAGAACGATCACGGCCCGGCTGATGTATCCCGGCGCGTTCATGTATCACTGCGCATACGATGATGTTCCATCGCACGTGGCGCACGGGATGTACGGCATCTTCATTGTGGATCCGGAGGTGCCGTTGCCGCCTGTCGATCATGAATGGGCCATCTCACAGAGCGAGTGGTATGTGTCCGAGCCGGGTCCAACGGACGAAGGCGTCGCGCCATTCAACCGAGATGCGTTGGTCGATGAGCACCCCCGCTATTTCACATTCAATGGCCGTACCGATGCATTGATCGGCGACAACGCGCTGCGGATGAACGTGGGAGAGCGGGCCAGGATTTACTTCGTCAATCAGGGGCTGAACAAGGTGTCGAGCTTCCATCCGATTGGCTCGCACTGGGACGTCGTCTATCCCGAGTCATCGACACACCCTGCGAACACAGTTATCCGGGGTTCGCAATCGACCCTCGTCGTGGCGGGCGGTGGCACGGTGACCGAACTACAGGCCTTCCAGCCATCGACGCTCATTCTGGTCGACCATGCCTTGTCGCGGGCTTTTTATAAGGGACTGATCGGGCACATTGTGATCGAAGGCGAAGAGAATCCGGAGGTTTTCTCGGCACCGGAGGTCGAGGAAGTGGCACAGGTCCAGGCGACGCCGACCGCTGAAATCGACGTGGAGGTAGTGATTCCAGAGGGCGCCTTTATGCCGGATCACTCCGCTCATGCCTATGATCCACCACTCGTGGAAGTTCCGGTGGGCACGACGATACGCTGGACGAACAACGACATCGTGGCCCACACGGTGACCTCGGGCGTTTCCGATGGTCTGGCGGGCGTGCCCGATGGCGTGTTCGACTCCGGGTTCATGGATGCCGGCGCCACCTGGGTCCACACCCTCGAACAAGCAGGAGTCTTCCCGTACTTCTGCGTCCCGCACCCCTGGATGCGGGGCACGCTGGTGGTGACCGCGTAACAAACTCTGGCGACTGCACCGCAAGTGGGCGGCGTTTACCGCCCACCCCTGGTGTATCTCTCTATCCCTTGGTGGCGCCGGCGGTGAGGCCCGAGACGTAGTTGTCGACGAAGAAGGAATACGCGATCGCGACCGGCACCGAGCCCAGAATGCCGGCGGCCATCAGTGGCCCCCACATGAAGGTGTCGGCCTTGATCAGGTCGCTTACCACGCCGACGGGGACGGTTTTCATCTCGGCCGTTCCCATGAACACCAGCGCGTAGAGGAACTCATTCCATGAAAGTGTGAAGCAGAAGATGCCTGCTGAGAGGATACCGGGCAAGGCAAGTGGTAGAACGATCTGGCGCATCGCCTGGAGCCTGCTTGCGCCGTCGACCAGCGCCGCGTCCTCGAGCTCGTGAGAAATGGTCCGGAAATATCCCATAAGCAACCAGCTGGCGAACGGGATGAGGAAGGTCGGATACGTAAAGATCAGCGCCCAGTATCGATTGTACAGCCCGTACTCCGAGATGATCTGCGCCAGCGGGATGAAGAGCAGGGTGGGTGGCACGAGATACGCGATGAAGATCGCCGCTCCCAGCGTATTCGCCAGCCGGAACTGGAAACGTCCCAATGCATAGCCGATCAGAATCGCGCAAAAAAGCGAAAGAAGCGTCGCGCTCACGGTGACGATGAAGGTGTTCTTCATCCAGGTCGAAAAGGCCGTGTCTTCGAACAGGAAGCGATAGTGCCCCAGGGTTGCGCTATAGATGAGGAAAGGATTTGGCGACTGCTTGAGCAAATCCTGGGTGGGTCGAATCGATACCACCAACATCCAATAGAACGGCAGCAACAGGAAAATGACAAAGATCCCGAGCGGTACGTAGAAATAGAGAAATCTCTGCCAGAGCTTGTTTTCACCAACGATCGACATGGCTCAAATAGGCTCCTGGCGAATGCTGCGCAACAAGAGAATGGCGCCCAGGGCCAGAGCTGGGAACATGTACAGGGAAATCGCGGCGGCTTCGCCAATATACGTCGCGTTGAGACCAACCTGGTAGGCAAGCGTTCCGAAGACGTGCGTCGCGTTGGCTGGTCCACCCTTGGTCAAGACATAGACAAGCTGGAAGTCGGAGATCGTCCAGATAATCGAAAACAATGTTGCAATCAATGTAATGGGCTTGATGATTGGCCAGGTGACGGCCCAGAAGCGCTGCCAGCGATTGGCTCCGTCGAGCGCTGCGGCTTCATTCAATTCGGTCGGTACGGCCTGCAGCCCAGCAAGTATGGTGATGGCGAAGAAGGGAATTCCCCGCCAGATATTGGCAACGCAGAGCGAGATGCGGGCATTCCAGGCAGATCCCAGGAAGTTGATTTTGTCGTCGATCAAACCGAGTTGAAGCAGGGTGATGGAAATCGGACTGATCACCGAGCTGAAGAGCATGAGGAAGGCCAGACTACTCAGGGCGGTCGGGACGATCCAGGGCAGGAGCAGTCCGGCCCGAAAGACCTTGCTGAACTTGAATTGCCGGTTCAGCAGTATTGCCAAAATCAGTCCGAACAGGAGCTTGAAGGGAACCGTGCCGATACCGTAGTAGGCCGTGTTGCGAAGCGTCTGCTGGAAGATCGAATCTCCCCATAGATAGGTATAGTTCTCCAGGCGAACAAAGTCATACGCCGAGAACCCGAGCATTTTGTCCGTCATCGACAGATAAATGCCCAGGAAAAAGGGGTAGGCCATGAAGAGCAGAAGGATCGTCCAGCCAGGAATCATGAACAGAGCGGCGAGCGCTCCGTCACGCTGCATCCTGGAGCCTTTACCTACCTCTTCGCGGGCTGGTTCGATACCGGCCAGCGTCTGTGTTGTGGGTGCAACGGCCATAGTCGCCCCTGGCTCGCGACCTGGAGTCGAGAGCAGATGTGGCGGAGGCGATCAATGACCGCCCCCGCCAGAGAGAACTACCGGCTGTATATCCGCTCGAGTTGATCCGCGCCCCATTCGATCGCGCTTTGGGCGTCGCCGTCTTCGACGGCCCGGGCAAAGGTGTCGATCACGATGTACTGGGAGTAGGCCAGCGCCGCTCGCTCATCCGATGGTCCGGCGTAACCCTTGTTCCGGCCGTAATTGACCAGATTCAGATAGGGAGCGAGCTTGGGATCCTCGGTGTAGACCGGAAGCTCGGCGAAACCACTCGCGGCTGGAATGTAGTAGCCGCCGTTGGCGTTGTACCAGGAGACGAGCTGATCCTCTGAGTACCAGTACTCCAGGAACGCCTTCGCGCCCTCGACGTTCTCCGAAAAGGTGGTGACACCCCACGACTGAGCGCCTATGTTCGTGAACCGCCCTGCTGGTCCCTGTGGGAAGTCCGCATGATTCGTGTCTTCACGAATCTCCGGATTTCCGCCATCGGCCTCTGACCGGCCTGCAGCGATATATATGCTGCTGCCATTCAGGGTCGCCGAAAGCTCGCCGGCCAGATAGGCCGTGTTGTTGGTGCTGTCGTCCCAGGCGGTGCCAGTCGTATCGAAGGCATCTTCCCAGGCCTGGATAAAGGTCTCCATACCCGCAACGAACTCAGGCTTATTGAAGGCGACGGTCGTGCCATCTTCCTCGACTTCCATGGCGCCGTACGCCCACATATACGGATAGGTGAAGCTCGGCGGGTCGCCCAGACTGTGACCAAGCGATTGACCGAGTGGCGGCAGACCAGCCTCCTTGAGGGCTTTGCCGGCAGCGAAAAGGTCCTCCCAGGTATCAGGGAATGTTTCGTAGCCGACTTCGGCAAAGTGGCTCATCCGATAGGCATAGGCCGACGATGATGTGCCGTAGGGAACGCTATGCCATGATCCATCGACTGATGCCGTCTTCACCACCCAGTCGTAGAACCCGCCGTGTGCATCAGCGTGCGGTGTGGCGATATCGTTGACGTCGACCAGGTTCTCGGAATAGAGATATGGCCATGGATCCCACAGCTGGATGATATCGACGCCAGCCTGGGCCTGAATCGAAGCCGCGATGCGAGCCTGCAAATCGGGCCAGGCGACGAGGTCCAGGGTGACATCGACGCCGTTGGCCTCGCCGAACTCGGCCATCTGCTCGCGAAAACGCTCTTCGCCCGCAACCACGAAGTAGGAAGCGCCAAGAATGTGCAGACTGGTCCCCTGCAGGAATGCAGGAGCCGAGGAAAACCTGCGCGTCTGATTTGGAGCCGCGTAGCCTGAAGTCTGCAGTGCCGTGGTTACGGCAGGAACGGAGAGGCCCAGGGCGACCGCCCGCCGCATCACTTGCCGGCGCGAGTATCGAAGCGACTTTGCTTCAGAAATGAGTCCATCGATTCGGGGATCGGTCATCGATTGCTCCTCCTCAACTCGTGGGGCCTGGCCCCATTGCGCACTGCATCGTGCCAGCATCCGTGCCCAGGTCGGCCTGCGGTCACGGGTTGCGCCAGGGGAAACGTCGCCGATAGCTCCGTGGGCGTTCTCTCCTTTGCGCTCGAATGCACGATGCGCCAATGCTACATCATTTGCCACGGTGCGGGAAGTTCCCTTCGTGAAAAACATCACAATATCCGCCGCATTTCTAGGTGCTTTCTATCGATTGCGCCAGCGACGCACAGACTCTGGCGATATGAGCAACTCGTGCATCCGGTCCGCGGCAGGTCCAGGCAAAGAGAAGGTGGCAAAGCATTTGTTCGCTGCGGTGGGCTGACGACGCGACCGGTTGTGGTGATGGGTTCGGCTGATTCCCAGATTCGAGACGAGGAATGCGGGCATCCACGCTTGCAGGTATGCTCCATGGGAAAAATCGACTCAGACGATGGAGCAATGCATGAAACTGTTGATTCACACGATCGAAGGCGAGGCCTATTACGACCAGTTGAGCGCGATCGAAGGACTCGAGGTCGTCAGGGCTCTCACACCGGAAGACGCCGCTCGCGAAGTCGTCGACGCGGACATCATGTTCGGATGGCCAACGTCGGCAATGGTCCTCAGCGCGCCGAAATTGAAGTGGGTGCAGTTTCCCAGCGCGGGCGCCGACGCTCTCATGCGCGTGCCGGAGCTGGTCGACGCCGACATCATCGTGACGAACACGCGGGGAGCACATGCTCCCTCGATTGCCGAACACGTTTTCGGGTTGTTGCTGTCGATGACGCGGGCGATTCCATCGTGTGTGGGGTGGCAGAAGGATCACACGTGGAACAGGCAGGATGGCTACCGGTTGCCGCGGGAAATCATGGGCTCCACCATGGGGATCGTTGGTTATGGGCATATTGGCCGCGCAGTGGCCAAACGCGCGACCGGATTCGAGATGAAGGTGCGGGCGGTCGATGTCGCTGAAGGTCCTGGCGATGGATACGTCGACGAGGTCTGGCCGGTGAGTCGCCTGAGCGAGATGCTGGCAACGTCGGACGTCGTCGTGATCGCCGCTCCTTATACCAAGGAAACCCGGCACCTGATCGGCGCCGATGCGTTCGCGGCGATGAAGAACGACGCGTATCTGATCGCGATCTCGCGAGGCGGTGTCGTCGACGAGGATGCTCTGATCGCCGCGCTCGAGTCCGGCAAGCTGGCTGGGGTGGGCCTGGATGTTGCGGAAGTGGAACCACTCGACGCAAACTCGGCATTATGGAATTTTAGTAACGTCCTGATTACCCCTCATCTCGCTGGCTCATCCTGGCAAAAAGAAGCGCGCTGCTTCGAGATTTTCTTCGACAACGTCGGTCGATACATGCGCGGCGAAGAATTGCGAAACGTCGTGAATAAGCAGGCGGGATATTGATAGGAGTCGGAGGTCGTAGATCGTTGGACGCCGGTCGTTCGGCGGAGTCCAAAAGGCGGGGGCGCAAGGCTCGAGTTGTGGATTGTTAACGCGTCTGCAACAGTTGTTAGCGTTCGAGGTCTTTTGGTTGCGGCAGACGTCGGAATAGGTGAACGGCACTTGCCGCGCGCAAGGCGGACCGACGCCTGGCTGGTCCTCGAAGGGTGGATAGCTCTTCGACACGGTCGCGTCCACGCTGCACCCCTTTCCAGTACGCTTGCTTCCGCAGGGTTCACGAAGATGACTTCAGGGTAGATATCAACTCCATTCCAGGGTATTCCGCTTTCAGCACGCAGCGCTGCAATCGACTGAAAAGTAAAACCGATGGCCTCTCAGCGCGTACATTCCGGAAATGGCTCCGAAGCCGCCTCTCTCTACCGTCTGGTGCTCCCGACGAAGCTCCAGCCCAACCGGCCGCATCCGGATGCGGTCCTCCGTCAGGATCTTCTCGATCAATTGCAGGACACATCTGTACGGAGGACCGTCATCATTCAGGCGCCAGCTGGCTATGGAAAATCGACCCTCGCGGCACAGTGGCTGGCGTCAACGAATCTCCCGGCAGCATGGCTCTCGCTCGACCCGAGTGACAATGATCCCATCCGGTTTCTGGCTGGATTTGTCGCTGCCATGCGCTCTGTCGAGTCGGAGTTCGGGAAAAGTGTTCTCAGACACATCGCTCACACCGGGCCCGTTCCCGATCAGGGGCTGATCGGCGCACTCGTGGAGGAGCTAGCCCTTGTCTCACGCCCGTTCGCGTGCGTCCTCGATGACCTCCATGTGCTCGTCGATCCCGATGTGCTCGATGCCGTGACGATTCTCTTACGCAATGTTCCGCCACTCATGCGCATGATGCTATTGAGCCGCACCGAGCCGGATATTCCGCTCGCCCGGTTGCGCTCGCGAGGGGAGCTGCTGGAACTCGGACTCTCAGATTTGCGGTTCTCCGAAACGGAAGCTGAACGCTTCTTCGACCAGGAGAGCGAGGCCGCACTGACGCATGCGCAGATCGCACTCATCAATGAACGCATCGAAGGATGGCCAGCGGGTCTGCGATTGACGTTGCAGGCGGTCAAGCATCAGTCGAAGGGACGGACTGAAGAACTGATCGGCCACCTGGCGGCCAGTGTGCGACCAATGGAAGGATATCTCTGGGAAGAAGTCCTCTCTGAGCTCCCTCCCGAGGTCCTCGAATTTCTGATGCACAGTGCGATTTTTGAACGCTTCTCGGCAGAGCTATACGACCACGTCTTCGTAGAGTCGAAAGGCGCTGTGCGCATCAGAGATCTTGAAGCGGATGGGCTCTTCCTGATTCCCCTTGATGCGCGAGGCCGCTGGTATCGATATCACCATCTGTTTCGTGACATTCTCCTCAGGCGTCTGAGCGCGAGTACCGAAAGCCATGAACTCGCGTCGTGGCACCGGCGAGCGGCGGGTTGGTTCGCAAAGAACGAGCTGGTCGAAGAGGCGCTGCTCCACGCGATCGCTGCAAAGGATTGGTCCCACGCATTTTCACTCGTGGAACCGCTTGCCGCGCGGCTCCACGAATGGGATCAAATTGCTTCGCTGCGCGGACTTCTCGAGCAGTTGCCCGACGATATTCGTTCGCAGCACGCCGGCCTCTCCTATCTCTATGCCTGGTCGCTGGCCCGAACAGGCAAAGTCAAAGAGAGTTTGACCCCACTCCGTGCTGCGGAACGGCTATGGAAGGACCAGGGCGATCTGGACGGTCTGGGCAGAGTCGCTCTGCTCGAAGCCTTTTACTGTGCCGTCCGGTCTGATTTTACCGAGGGTATCGCCTCGGCGAATATCGCCCTCGAACGCCTGCATGACTCTCGCGCGGCCGAACGCACGATGGCCTGGCTCATAAAGGCTGCCATCCTGCTTTATGCTGGAAAACCGCTGGCAGCAGAGGAGTCGTTGAGGGCGTCCGGTGCAAGCACAGGTCTTGCCAGGACGACGCCGCAAGCGAGGCTCGAGGCCCTGCTGATGGGCGCGGTGCTGATGGAAAAGGGTCGCCTGCCCGAGGCAGCGATTCTTTTGAGGCATGCCACGGGATCCGACCAGCAGACGAATCTGCTTCAGGTTCAGCATGGACTGGCATACCTCGGCAGGGTTCATCTGGAGCAGAACAAGCTCGAAGACGCGGAACAGTGCTTCTCTCGCGCGCTGCGCTTGAGCCATGAATCAGGAACGGTCCTGTGGCGCGGTCGCTTCTCTCTCGGGCTGGCCCTCGTACACCGTGCGCGTGGCGACAATGAGGCGGCTCTCGACGAGAACGATGAGGCAATCACGCTCC
This sequence comes from Thermomicrobiales bacterium, assembly GCA_050248865.1. GTDB lineage: Bacteria > Chloroflexota > Chloroflexia > Thermomicrobiales > UBA6265 > JAHBVL01. The sequence continues at coordinate 9,753 of JBFWRO010000067.1, forward strand.
TTTCCGAGTTGGGCTCGCCCCACGAAACGGCAAACTCCAGAGCATGGCAAGCTCGAATCTGGCTGGAAGAACACCGAGATCCCCAGGCGCA
>JBFWRO010000068.1:0-9513 GCA_050248865.1 Thermomicrobiales bacterium
TTCGAACTGTCCGAGGGACATCTGCGGGACCTACAGCTGTCAGAATGGAACATGTCAGATCAGCCAGCTCGTGTTGTGCGAGAACCCTCTGAGCCGATCGTGTTTTGAAGTGTCGAGCAATCCCGCAACGGGCACATGTGAGAACGGCGCTTACCGGGGCGACGGCAGCAGTTGTGGACTGCCGGTGAGCGGCTACATCTGCTGCGGCGGTCAGTGCATCGACGGAGACGAATCGAACTGCGGCGGGTGCGGCGTTTCCTGCGCGGATGGCTTTGTCTGTTTCCTAGGACAGTGCCAATGTGATGAAGACTCGGATTGCCCGGCCGGACATCACTGTTGCAACAGTAGCTGCCTACCCACGGATTCTGATCCGCTGAATTGCGGGGGCTGCGGTGAGCGATGTCCGAGCTGGTTGATCTGCCAGGAAGGCCAATGTCGCTGCAACGACCATGCCGACTGCCCTGCAGACGTGACCAATCTTTGCCGGGCCGGTTACTGTGATGACAACGGTCAGTGCCAGCTGACCGACACGCTGTGCGCCACGACGAATCCATGCCTGATCTCCCTTGGATGCAACCCGACCACTGGGCAGTGCGACTTCGAGCCGAAATGCACCGGTGGACTCTCCTGCATCGCGGGAGCGTGCCTCGACTGCGACTGCGTGATCGACGGCGCTTGCTACCAGCAGGGCGACGAACGGCCGAACAACAAGTGCGATCACTGCGACGCCAATCTGTCGACGACTGCCTGGTCGCCGAAGACCTACTGTCCGGCATCGAATATCGACTGCATCGTCAACTTCTGCGATCCCAGCGACGGCGTTTGTTATCAGCGAGTGGCCGATCCAGGCGCTACGTGCCTCACTCCCGTCCATTACGACGACTGGCAGTGCGCGAATCTGGACAGCGTCACGGGGATCTGCAAGGGCCAGCAGTGTTATTTCCCCGACGTCAGTTTCACTCTCTGCAACGCCGATCCGTATGAGTTTTGCCAGGCTGGATCTGGCATGTGTCAGAACGGGCAGTGCAAGGCGACACCCCAAAACGAGGGCGCGGCCTGCTCTTTCGGCACCTGCAATTCCGGCACATGTCAGAGTGGTGAGTGTGTCACGTTCCCGATCAATGAGGGCCAGAATTGCTCGATCGGCAATCCGGGACCATGCCGGAACAGTCAGGGGCTCTGTTCGAACGGCGACTGTATCACTTTCCCGTTGCCTGACGGAACGATCTGCTGGGAAAACACTCCGTTCCGGTGTAAGGGCCGACTCTGCCAACAGGGAAATTGCACGACAACCGAGGTCAACATTCGGGAAGGTCAAGTTTGCAACAAGGGCATCACCGAGTGTAAGGAGACCTTCTGCGATGAAGGCGTTTGCACCGGAGACGCTGGCAACTCATTCTGCGAACCCCAGGATTTCTGCGGGGACCAAGCCGGTTTCTGTAACGGCGATGGCACGTGCTCATACACGGGCAGCCCACCAAGCTTTGGACACAAGATCTGCAGCAGTGACGCTCAGTGCTGTCCGCTGGAAATCTGTATTTGCGATCCGTTCATCACCACAGGCTGCCTTGGAATGGAATGCTGGTTGCCCGAAGATATTCCCTCGCGTCCATTCTGAAGTCAAACACCCAGCAGGTACGAATCTTCCAGGATCCGCACCTGCTGGGTCACCGAGCAAATTGCGAATACAGAACTGTTTAAGTATCTCGGCGGGATTCACCTCGTCGACATGCTCACGGGACACTTCCCCGATTGCCGATATTCCCGCGCTCGATCATCGCGAGTTCGGGCAAAAAAATTCAACGGTCGATCTCGTTGGCACAGGAGGAGAAGTTCGATGCGCCTGGGCGTTTCAACACCGGGTAACCGCCTGGCTATTTCCCGATGCAAAGTCGGCTGAAGATTTCGGTCAGGACCTCTTCGTCGATGTACTCGCCAGTGACTTCGCCGACGGGGTGAAGAGCAGCCCAGGTCCGGTGCTCGCTACAAGTGCCATCCAACGTTTGCCTTATCGTGAACTCGTGCTTACTCCGTCGAGAGCCTGGCGAAGAGCGCCGCCGGCTCGATCTCGAACTCGAGGATGGACGTCGACCGAAGGCGGCCATTCTGTTCGGCAACGGATTCGTAGTCGGAGCCGCTCAGTCTCAGGACCATCAATTGCCGCGACTCGGGATCGACAATCCAGTACTCCGGCACACCGGCCGAGGCGTAAAGGCGCCGCTTCTCGACCTTGTCATATCCCGGACTCGACGGCGAAAGTATTTCTATGACAATGTCGGGCGGCCCGTGGACCACGTGACCATGGTAGATGCCGAGTCGCTCCTGCCGGATCGCAAGGAGATCGGGCTGGACCTGATCATAGGGCGAGAGCCGAACATCGACCGGAGCCGCATAAACCCAGCCAGCACCAGCCTCCACAATCATCCGATACAGGAATGCGGAGAGCACCATCGACAGCTGCTGGTGTTCTCGCGACGGCGCTGGTGACACGCTCAACTCCCCTCGAATGATTTCCCGGCGCTTTCCATCGTCGGGAAACTTTTCGAGCTCGTCGGCAGTAATGGGTGGAATTGCAATAGCCATGCTGTATTACCCCGTCGCGGTTCGTGCACTGTCTCCCAATCATGGTCTGCACGCAAAGGAGTGTCAAGCGAACCCATCGATCCATCACCTCACTTCCCAATGCAGAAGCGGCTGAAGATTTCGGTGAGGACGGCTTCGTCGATGTTCTCGCCGGTGACTTCACCGATGGCGTGGAGGGCGGCGCGGACATCGGTGGCCATGAGATCGAGCGGGAAGCCGGCAGCTCTGGTTTCCGACGCGTTGCGCAAATGCTCGAGAGAGCGTTCCAGCGCGGCGCGCTGCCTTGTCGTTATCAACGAGGGCTGAATCGCCGATTCATCGCCGAGCATCTTGGCCAGCGCATCCTGGAGCGTTGGCAAGCCTTCGCCCGTCCTCGAGGAAACCTGTATGGCAGTAGCGTCTGGCACGAGGTCGAGCACGGTCCGCTGCGATTCTCGGGATGGAAGATCATGCTTGTTGATCGCCACGATGACGGGATTCCGGAAGGTCGCTCCGTCGCTTGCGCCAGTCGGTGCCGGCTCCTGCAATGTCCCAAGGGCCGCTGCACCGTCACCGGGCCTGGCTGTGTTCTCATCGAAGCGGGAACCAGAGAGCATGTTCGCCACCTGAAAATCCTCACCCGTCGGCGCCACAGAACCATCGAGCACGAACACTATTGCCGCGGCACCCTCCATCGCCTTGCGGCTCCGCGCGATGCCCAACTGCTCGACGATATCCTCGGTGTCGCCAATACCTGCCGTATCCAGCAGCGTTACGGGAATCCCGTTGATATTGCAGCTTTCGGCAATGACGTCCCGTGTAGTGCCGGCGATCGGCGTGACGATTGCCCGGTCGGATCGCAAAAGGGCGTTCATGAGGCTGCTCTTCCCGACGTTAGGTCTGCCCACGAGGGCAACCTGCGCGCCCTCGCGGAAGAGCATCCCGGCATGGGAGCCGGCCACGATGGATTCAAGCGCGGTCAAGGCAGTGCTCAGATCGGCGTCGACGTCGGTGCCAGGGATCTCGTCTTCCGGGAAATCAGCGGCTGCGTCCAGATATGCCAGCAAAGAAACTACTGCGTCCCGCGCGGGAGCTATGCGCCGCGCGATCTCTCCTCGCAAATCCTCAACCGCCAGTTCCAGTCCGCGCGGCGTCCGGGCACCTATGACATTCAGCACTGCCTCCGCCTGGGAGAGGTCGAGTCTTCCATGGAGAAATGCACGCAAGGTGAACTCACCGGGCTCCGCAAGACGGGCCCCTGACGCCAGGACCACACGCAGCGTCTCCTGCAATGGCATTTGCCCGCCATGGCAGGAAATCTCGACCGTGTCCTCAGTGGTGAACGTATGCGGTGCGGCCATCCAGGTCAACAGGACTTCGTCGATCGCAGAGCCAGTTGCCGGGTCATGGATGCGTCCGAAAATCACCCGATGCGACCCGATTGCTCGCAGGTCGAGCGCCTGGCCATTTGGTTTCCGGAAGATTCGTGCGGCAATCAACGCAGCCTCCGGCCCACTGGTCCGGATCACGCCTATCCCTCCCGTTCCGGGTGGTGTGCTGATCGCGGCGATCGTGGAAAAATCGAGATTCATCGTGGTGTTCCTGCTGCCGGACGGTTCATCGCCCCAAGTGTATGCCCCCATCGAGGCGTAGAATCGGGCAATCCGGTGGTCCAACGGTGAACGTGGGGAGCGAGTCGAGAGAGTGATGCGCACGATCAGGATCGCACTGACCCTTTTGATACTCGCCGCAGCACTCTCTGTCGCCTATGCCGTCATCGCCGAGCTGGGATTGCTCGAACCCGAGGCAATACCCAACGAAATCCCTGCTGATGCGGAAATGGCTCTTGTCGACTGGGTCTATGACGGCGACACGATCGAGGCCCTGCTGCCAGATGGTTCGCGTGAAACGGTGCGTCTCACGGGGATCGATGCTCCGGAAACCGGTGCAAACACGACTCCGGTCCAATGCTACGGTCAGGAATCGACGGTGCACTTGCGAGCGCTCCTGCCAGCCGGCACGACCGTCTGGATGGATCGCGATATTTCCAATCGCGATCGATATGGCCGGCTGGTGCGGTTCATCTGGACGTCGGACCAGGGAAGCGCGCTGCTGGTCAACTTGCGCATGCTCGAAGACGGATTCGCCTTCGCCCGGAGTTATGGCGACGACCGGGAACACGAGGAGCTTTTCCGGAAAGCGGCGTCGACCGCGGACGAGGCTGATCTCGGCATGTGGGGGGCGTGTCCCAGCTATCAGGGATAGCACCGGACTATCGCCGGATTGGATACTCCCGCGCCGTTTTCAGGAACTTTTCGACCTCAGCAACCGACGGGATGCCCTCCACGCCGATACCAGTCAGACTCAGAGCCGAAACGGCTGAGGCAAATTGCGCGGCCTTCACCGCTGAGAGTGACCGCTCGACGGCTTTGATGAAGAAGGCTGCCGCGTAGGTGTCGCCGGCGCCAGTAGCATCGGCAACGTCCACTTTGTATGCCGCCACATGCTCACTCTTGCCTCCGAAGATGACCTTCGATCCATTATCCCCCATGGTGACCGCCCCGAGGCGCCGCGCCCCAACGGCTTCGACGGTGTCCCGGCAGTCGGCTATCTCTTCGTCGCTGACGATAATGCCGTCGAGCCCGCCGACCAGCGTCGCCGGCAATCGAAGATGCGAGGTGGTCACCCGGCCGCCTCCGGGCTTGGGCCAGTTGCGCATCCATCCCTGAGGCGTCGCTCCGAGGAACTCAGGCGTCAAACCACTCGTCTGGCGGGGATCGATCTCCTGCGCGATGGGACCCAGATGGATGATTTTGGCGTTGCGCCAGTGTGGGGGCAATCCTCGCAAGTCAATTGGCTCCGCCCAGTGGGGCAGCATCTGGGTGCGACGACCGGCCTGGTAGGTATTGACGAACATCGTGGTGTTTTCAGCATCCTGCACGATGATGCTGAGCTCATCGGCGAACGGCTCGAGCGATGGCACCAGATGCCCGTGCACTTCTCGACCATAGATCCCCCGGGTCAGGACAGCCGTGCGAAACCCAAGGCGGGCTGCTGTGAGCGCCGAGTACAGCGCTGTTCCGCCGAGAACCACCTTGCCTTCAGGATGAAGATCGGCGCAGATATGACCGATGACCAGATACTCGGGGGTACGGGAAGACTGCAGTCCGCCGTGTGAGCGTCCGCTGCCCAGGGGCTGCCTGACCGAAGACTTTCCGGCTTTCCTGCCGGTACTCTCCGGCGATGGCGTGTGTGCCATTCAGCGTCACTCCCTCGAGAAATGGTCGTTGGCCGGTGATTCGGGCAGTCACGTTCCGGACGATTTTTTCCGCCCGGGGTCTGATGATCGTCCTTCGACAGGCGCTGGCCGCCGTGCCAGCAACAGAACATCAGACAGGCAGTACGGTGATCCGCCGCTCGTGCCCCTCTCCACTGCTTTCCGTTGTGACCTCAGGATTGCCTCGCAATGTCATATGCACCACGCGACGCTCGTTGGGCGGCATGGGTTCGAGTTGCACAGCCCTGCCACTCCGCGCCACCTGCTTGGCGACGCGCTCGGCGAGACCGATCAACGATTCCTCCCGCCGGGTGCGGTAGGCCTCGACATCGACGATTATGCGTGTCCAGTCCCCCATTTGCTTGTTGGCAATCAGGTTGACAACGTACTGGAATTGCGCCAGGTGGTCCCCACGCCGCCCGATCAGCATTCCCAGATCCTGCCCGAGGATATCGATGAAAATCGTGGGTGGCTCATCATCGCTGAGCGGCATCGATGATGGATTGTCGGTCGCCACCACCTCGGCCACGATGCCCATGTGACCGAGGAGCGTGCGAACGATTTCCTTGGCCTGCGCCTCGCCCTCGGCATCGAGGCGGTTGGAGTCGTAGACACGGGGCGGCGAAGCAGGTCGTTCAGCGCGCTGAGTGCCGCCTCGTTGAGATGGCCGGTCGCCAGGCACTCGCCGGTTCGACTTTGGTCGTGGCGGACGCTGCTGCGCTTGCTGAGGGCGTCCACTGCCGGGTACTGGTTGCGATGCCATACCCTTCGCGGTGACGCGCACCAGGGCCTCTTCGTCCTCCGTTGCTCCCGCATCGGAGAGAATCTCGATATCGACTTCGTTTTCGGTCAGGCCGAGTTGTTCGAGCGCCAGGCGGATGGCGTCTTCGACGGTCACTGCCTGGATTTCGACACTCGTCATCCGCATCTGATTCATCCTCTTGTGCTCCGTCTTCCCGACCGGCGATTTCGGCTGTAACCAAAATGCGCCAGATCACCGCACCGCACGATCACGATTCTCAGGTGCCCTTGCTCGACCTGCTCTTGCGGGGAGTTGGGGCAACACCACCCGATTTCCGTGATTTCCCGTTCGTTGGCAGGTCAGACTCGATCTCAACTGCTTCAGCATCGCTCTGGCTCGCGCTTGGCTTCCCCTTTTTCGACTTCTTGGCCTGTGGCCGCTGACCGGCGCTTTTCGCCGGGGCAGGCTTTGTTGCCGCTGGCGTGCTGCTCGTGTCTTCGGTCTTCGTCGGCGTCACGCCACCCTGCTTGGCAGCCAGCCGTTCCGCCTGCTGTTTCTGCGCTTCGTCCATTTTGGACTGGAACCATCCCATAAACCGGCCCTGCGACTTTATGCCAGACGCGGCAATGGCCTCCAACTCGGCCGCGTCCCGAGGTGGCTTATACCCCAGCCGCCGGTGCTCCGGCAGGTCCGGCAACCGCGGAAACCAGTCGAGCATGGCGCCCCAGCCTGTGATCAGCCATTGCTGGACGACCGAGTAGACACTCTGCGTCACCCAGTAGAGCACGGGACCAGAAGCGAATCCCCAGCCGAAAAGCACCACTGTGATCGGCATGAAGTTCATGATCTGGTTCATCATTTTCTGTTGCGGATCAGCGATGGCCCCCTGGTTGGCTGGCCGCATCATGCGAGTCTGCACAAACTGGAAGATGCCGGCGGCGATAGGCAGGACATAGACGGGATCTGGCTTGGCCAGACTTTCGAGCCAGAGAAATCCACCGGCCCAGGTCGGCGAGATGTCGAAGCCGGCGTTGTTGTTCGAGAGATGGAGAATCGCCCGGTAGAGACCGAAGAAGATCGGCATCTGAACCAGAATCGGCAGACACCCGGCCATCGGATTGACGCCGTATTGCCCGTACAGCTTCATCGTTTCCTGGGAAAGCATCTGGCGATCGTTCTTGAACTTTTTCTGGAGTTCCTTGATCTTCGGCTGCAGTTCCTGCATGGAGCGGCTCGATCGAGTCGCCTTGATAGTCAATGGCAGCATCAGCGTTTTGACGATGATCGTGAACATGATCACCGCCAGACCGGCGCTGTTGAATGTGGAGGCCAGGAAATCGAGCGCTTTTTCGAGGAGGTTGACGTAGGCATCCCAACCAGGTGGGGATGGGAAAGAAATCAGCGCATGCAGATCAGGGAGGATTTCGAGCACGAACCGGCGACTCCTGAGCGCTAACTAGAACCGGCAGTATAGGGCAGGATTGACCTGCGCCACCGGCGTGATGGACTGCGTTTCCTGTTGCAGCATGCGGCGAGTATCGATGCGAGGAACTGGCTGCGCCTGGGCAGTGCAGTTCGGGCACGGAAAAACCGGACAGAGGTTTCCCCACTGTGGCCAGTAAGCATAGTGAGTTCGCCTGGAAACGGCAATGTGCTCAGTGCGCCACGGTCCGGCCGGGGATCACAGGAGCGCTACCGTCAGGAAATGACGCCGCTCTGCGCGCGACGTCATCTGCAAGGCGAAGCCAGTCTGCGGGTCCGAGGGCACGAGCGGATGCGTGCAATTCTCCAAAGCGAACGTCACCCAAGGCCATACTGCTGCTCTCGGTGGCTCGTTCCCAGGCAGGACGGTCGTCAGAAAGTAAGATCCCGCCATTCTTTTCGAGCAGATGGTCGGCGCATCCCAGAAGCGCCGCCGCCGCCTCGTGTACGCCTATTGCCGATGCTACTTCGGCGATCAAGATGATCGGCTTGAATAGATGAGTCCGGGTCGGGACCGTGAGCCAGATCTCGAGTGCACCCAATGCTTTCAGCGCCGCGTCATGCCATTTATGCTCGGCCAGATCGATGAATCCGAGACGCCACTCAGCGACCGCCAGCCATTCATTTGCGGAGCCGCCGGCAAATATGGAAGCCGCCTTTTCTTCCATTCTCCGCGCGTTGGCATAATCGCCTCTGATGTAGGCAAGTCGGCCAAGAAACGCCAGCATTTGACCCTGCGTTCCGATTTCTTCGAGTTCCACAAAGAGTTCCAGAGCCTGCTCGAAGAGATTGGTGGCGACGTCCCATTCTTCAGCGAGTTCGGCGTTCCAGGCCAGCGTCGCCAGGGAATAGGCGACGGCACGCGGATCGCCCAGGGCTCTGGCCATGCGAAGGGCGATGTCTCCGGTTTCTTTCGCCCTGGCAAGGTCTCCCGTGCACATCGCCAGTCCGGCCGTCCAATACAAGGCCTTCGTGGTCGCCAGTGAGGGCTCCAGGGAAGCAAGATTGATCGCCTTCTGCATGCGGCCAGCAGCGACCCCCCACGGCCCCCGGTATTCCCAATACATTCCAATCTCTGCGCAGAACTCAATGGCCTTTGCGGCATGCTCCGGGTGGCAAAGCCATTCGAATGCCGCGTCGACGTTGGCATCCTCAGCTTCGATTCTGGTTTGCCATGCAGGATCGAACGCTCCGTTCGGCACTGGAGCTCCACGAGCGACGAATTCGTAGATATATTCAGCAAATGCCGAGTGGGCATCCTCCAATTCACTATGCTCGATCAGTTGGTCGATTCCATATTCCCTGATCGTCTCCAACATCCGAAAACGCGGGCCGCGGTCGGCTTCAGGTTCACGTTCCAGCAATCCGCTATCTACCAACTCCTCCAGGGAATGGAACGCATCCGCTGTATCGAGTCCAGCTGCGTCTCCCATTGAGGCAACGGCATCCT
>JBFWRO010000069.1:0-9484 GCA_050248865.1 Thermomicrobiales bacterium
TGTGGTCGTTGTCGGAGCGACGCAGAAGCCATTAGCCGTGCACTCGCCAGCGCCACCGTTACAGGGCACACCGGGTGTGTAGACGCAGGCGCTGTTGATGCAATCTGAGCATTCGTCGTCGCCCTGGCAGCAGGTATCACCGCAGACGAGCGTATTGCCGCAGCAGAAATTGTTGACGCAGATTCCGGCGCCGCCGTTGCACGGGCAGCCATTGGGCACCGTGCCACCGCCGCCTATGCAGGCGCCTGGGGGCGGACAGGTCGACGTCGTGGTCGTGGTGGTCGAAGTGGTCGTCGTGGTGGTGGTCGAAGTCGTTGTGGTTGTCGGGCAGCTGGTCTCATTGCCGAGGCAGTCGCCACTGCAGCAGACGCCCTGCGCGAAGCCCAAATCTGGATCGAAGCAGGTTGTTTCGTCCAGGCTGGAATCGGCGACGCAAACACCCTCGCCACACTGCTGGCAAGGGCCGCAGCATCCGAAGTCGCAGGCTATGCGGTCACTGGCACAGCAGTCACCATTCCCAGCACATGTCTGATCGGCACCGAGATCGCAGCAATTGGCGTTGGCACCCTGGCAGACGGTCACGCCCCCGGAATTACAGTCACCGCCGCAGCAGATGCCTTCAGCAAATCCGTTGTCCGGATCGAAGCAGACTCCACCGTTTACAGGATCTGGAATGCACCCTGCTCCATCAGGATTGCAGAGCTGGCATGGGCCGCAACACCCGTCTTCGCAGACGTCTCTGTCAGCCGCGCAGCAGAATCCTGCCGGACTGCACTGCTCCGCCGGGCAGCACTGCGGGTCTGGTCCGCATGGCTCGTCACCCTCGTTTGGACATGGGTCGGGTGTCGTTGTCGTGACGGCCTCGCAAGTACCTGTTTGGGTATTGCAGACGCCTTCCTTACAACGACAAGCGATCGTGTCACCACAGCCGTCCGGAATCGAGGCGCCACAAGGCTCGCCAAGACCACCGAGCGTGTCGCTATCGCAGGTCAGCGGTGTGCAGCAGGCGATCTCCTGGGCAATGCTGATCAGTCCGTTCTCCTCAGGCGGGCAAACGTCCCCCTGGTCGCAGCATACGCCGGCGCAACAGACTTGCTCGTCTCCGCACTCTTCGCCGTTCTGTTGGGCGTCTGGCACGCACGTCTGGTCACCACCACACGCTTCACAATCCGGGCATCCGCCCTGATCGCCACGGGCCGTGGCAACACAAAGACCGCTGAAACAAGTCCAGCACTCTTCGTCTGAACCTTGATTGAGCTCAGCGCAATCGGAAGCAATGCAGCAGTCGCCTTCTTCCACGCAGTACCAATCAGCCCGGTCCTCAGCGACAGTGCAGCAGGTGTCGCGATCGCATTGCGGTGTGCAAATACCTTCGACGCATGACAGACAGCCGTTGGCACAGTCGTCATCGGTGCAGCAGCCACCCTCTTCCACGCAGTACCAATCGGCGCGATCATCTGCCACTGTGCAGCAGGTGTCGCGATCGCATTGCGGTGTGCACGTAGCGTCGATACACGACAGACAGCCGTTGTCGCACTCGTCATCGGTGCAGCAGCCGCCCTCTTCCACGCAATACCAGTCGGCGCGATCATCGGCCACGGTGCAGCAGGTGTCGCGACCACATAGCGGTGTGCACGTGCCTTCGATGCACGACAAACAGCCATTATCGCACTCGTCATCGTTGACGCAAGGCGCTGGGGTCGTCGTCGTGGTGCCGCAGATATCCGCGCCCTCGACACAGACGGTGTCGCAGCAGACGCCAGCGGGACCGGCGCCCCGGCAGGCGTCGCCATCGGGGACGGGATCGCAGGTGTAGCCCGCGCCTGGCCGGCAGAACCAGCAGCGCCGGTCTCCACCTTCGAGCTCGACACAGTCGTCGATCGTGCAGCATTGGGTTGTCGGATCGATGCAGGCTTCGACACCGTCGCGAACACAGCATTCGGGCTGCTCAGCCGGACAGTCGTAGACACAGGTGCCGTTGATCCCGTCATCGTCCATCAGGCAGGTATTGCAGGCTGCACAGTCACCCTGGTCGGCCACACAGACGATGGTGTCCGGATGGCAGTCGGCGCAGCCGGTGCACTTGTCCTGGTCGGCTTCGCAGACGCCCTCCGCATTGCAGGTGCCGCAGCCCTGGCAATCCGCATTCTCATCCGGCACGCAGTAGCCATCGTCGCCACAGGTGAAGCACTCGGCGCAATCGGTGGCGTCGGTGCAGCACGTGGCCTCAGCCGGAGCGCAGGTCTCGACTCCGGTGTCGCTGACGCAGCACTGCGGCGCTTCGAACGGACAGTCGTACCGGCAGATCCCGTCAAGCGAGTTTTCCGGGTTGATGATGCAGGTGAAGCAGGCTTCGCAGTCGCCCTGGTCGGTCACGCACTGGATCGTCTGGGGATGGCAGTCGGCGCAACCGCTGCACTTGGTCTGATCGGCGACACAGACGCCGTCGGCGTCACAGGTGCCGCAGGCCAGACACCCCGCACCCGGATTCGGCACGCAGGTGCCGATGAAATCGACCACCTCACAGCGGAAGCAGGGATCCTGGCAGTCGGCATCGCGATCGCATCCGCAGTTCGGTCCCGCCTCGCAGATCGGTTCGTTTGGCACTCGCGGATTCGGGCAGCAGACGTCGGTGCCCGGGCAGTCATCGGCGGGGTCTGTCCCCGGCGAAGCATTCACACAGGCGTTGGCGCCGTTGCACACCCGGCAGGAACCGCACTGGTCCGCGGGGTCGGTGCCCGCTGGCACGTCGACGCAGGTCCCCGACAGGCAGATCTCGCAGTCGCCGCACTCGGTGTTGTCCGGCTCGTTGCCATGCACGCAGCCGACCAGTGGGCGGCAGACATCCGAGGTGCAGACATTGTCGTCGTCACAGTTTTCCGGCTCGCTGGCTTCGCAGAAACCGGCGTCGTTACAGGTCCACTCGGTCCAGATCAGCCCGTCGCAGGTATTGAGATTGCTGCAGTCCTCGTCCACGACGCAGCACTGCGTCCCATCAGGTATGCAGTGGGCCGGTCCCTCGCCGCCGGGGCAGCACTGCGGGGTGTCGCCTTCGCAGCACAGCGAACCATCGCCTCCGGCACAGACGGTTCCGCCGGCCGGGCAGCAGGCGAAGTCGGCATTGACGATGCCGTCGAGCACCGGCAGGGAGGTGGATTCAGGATCGTAGCAGGTGCCGTCTTCGCAACAGCCGCCGCCACAGGTCTCATCGATCGGGCAGCAGTGCTCCTCATAGCCATCATTGGAGTTGCTATAGACCCGGGCCAGGCAGACCTCGCCGGGATAACAGCATTCCTTGTCGCAGCACTGACCAGGTTCGGCACAGCACTCGAGCCCGCAGGGGTAACCGCCATACGCGCCGCCACAACACGTATCGTTGTTGCCTTCGCGGCCACACGTTGCCGATGCATCGCAGCACAGCTCACCGCAGGCTTTCTGGCCTACGAGGCAACACTCGCCATCCGTAGTGCACACGCCTGTTGCGCAACAGGCATTGCCGCACCAGACGTCCGTCGTGTTTGGACAGCAGTGGCCGTCCTTGCATTTCCCTTCGTCGCAACAGACGCCCCCGCACAACTGCCTGGGCAGCTCACAATCTGGTGAGGTAGCCGGAGGTATGGATGGGCTCGTCCCGATGGAGCGAGCGTCGGTCTGGTCGACCGTCACACCCCCGACAACGGCCGCTCCCCCAAGACCCAGGAACCCCTTGATGATCGACCGCCGGGAAGATCCCTTCCCGACCAGTCGCGCTAACTGATCGAAGCGTTTATCGTCCACTCACCCACCCCCTCTGAGAACGCCGATCGCCCGATTGTCGCTTCTTCCGAATCAGTCAGCCGCGAGGCGGCAGCCGGAATTTCGCTGACAACAGGCACAATCTCAGAAATCCTACTGTTGATCCTAACAAATATGAGTCAATTGTCAACAGACATTCGATGCAATAAACAAAATTTCAGCGATTCTGAACAATGCGTTCGTTCGCAGAACTTCGCGTTTCTGAGCCGCCGAGCGGACGGCGACGGACCGCTGGAGGAGCAGGTTGATCGAGATCGTGCCGTTGTCCATGCAATTTCAGTCTCAGCGAATGAAAACGCCGTCCAACTTTCCCGGATGAACCGTCACGTGCCGGCATCGAATCCGTCCATGGATCGCCATCGCCTCTGGACGGCTGCCAACACCCGCGGGTCAGGGGTTCCGCGCGTTCCGCCAACAGCGAGGAGGCGTTTTGCAGGCATCGCCAGCGGCGCCTGGCGGTGACGTGCCGGCCCCGATCGATGACGTTTTCGTCACCGGTTGTCTGTGACACACTTGCTCAGCGATCGAACAGCAACTGCATCGCCAGTGGCGAGTCTCCGGAGGTGTTCGCGGGATGTCACGGAAGCGGCCATTCAAGATCGGGCTATTCGTGCCTCACTTCGAGATTCCGTGGAATGGCGAGACCATTCGCTGGTCAGCGTTGCTCTCGCTCGCGGAGCGGGCAGAAGCGCTCGGATTCGACTCGCTCTGGCTGCCAGACCACCTGCTCTATCGATTTCCCGGGGTCCATCCTCAAGGTGCCTGGGATGTCTGGTCGCTTCTCTCGGCGCTGGCGGCCAAGACCGAGCGGCTCGAGCTGGCGCCCCTGGTGGCCTGCACGTCCTTTCGCAACCCCGCTCTGATCGCCAAAATGGCCGACACCATCGATGAGATCAGCAATGGCCGCCTGATTCTGGGTCTCGGCGCCGGCTGGCACAAACCTGAGTACGATGCGTTCGGGTTTCCCTACGATCATCGAGTCAGCCGGTTCGAAGAAGCGCTGCAAATCATTCATGGATTGCTTCGAGAGGGTTATGTCGATTTTCAGGGACAGTTCACTACCGCCCGCGACTGCGAGCTCCGTCCGCGCGGACCTCGCCCGAATGGACCGCCCATCCTGATCGGATCGAGCAGTCCGCGGATGATGAAGATCATGGCCACGTACGCTGATGCCTGGAACTCCGACCGGCGCAATGATGTGGATCAATTGCTTGAGTACGAAGCGCGCGTCGATGCCGCGTGCCGGGAGGTAGGGCGTGATCCAGCGTCGCTTTCCAGGATCGTCGGCATTCAGGTCGACATGTTGAACGACACGCGAGAACCATTTACGCCGCGTCAGTGGGTGCGCAAACCGTGGCCTCTGACAGGCTCGACCGACGAGCTTGCGCGGCAGATTCGCGACTACTCCCGGGCGCGGTGCGATCACCTGATCGTCTGGCTCGATCCAGTTTCCCTTGAAAGCATCGAGGCGTTTGCGCCCGTTCTCGACCTTCTCGATAGCTGACAACCGCTATGGTCTCTCGTTGCAAGGAGGAGTGCAGATGGCGATTGCGTTGAAGATGGTCCGGGCGATGTATGGCCATGCGGTCTGGGCAAACGACCAACTTCTGACCGCAGCAGAGCGTCTCCCACCGGAAAAACTGGATGATGACGTGCCCGGCGGATACGGCACGATTCGGGAGACGTTTCTTCATCTCCTCAGCGTCCAGCGCAACTGGTTGCGACGATTTCAGGAGCTCGAGCCCATTGCCAATCTCGATCCCGGCGAATTTCCCGATATCGCGGCTTTTCGCGATCGCTGGCACACCCTCAACGCCGAAACTGAGACCTTCCTCGCCTCACTCACCGATGAGGCGCTGGAGGAATGGATTCACATGATGTTCATTTCTGGCGAGGCAGGCGACGCGTACCGCTGGCAGGCAATGCTGCACCTCGGCATGCACCAGCACCAGCATCGCGGCGAGCTTGCTGCCGTTCTCACCACGCTGGGCTCATCGCCAGGCGAGCTGGATGTCTTCGACTACCTCGAATCGCAGGAATAGCGGTGTCTACTCGTCCGCGGCATGAGTCGTCTCGCGCAAACGACGGGCTATTCCCGTCAGACCGAGCGCAGCGAGCACCGAACCAGCGCTGACCATCAATCCCGTGCCGGATTGCGGGCCGCGACCGGTCGACGGCAACGAGCTGACCACCGCCCCGCCGGTTGTTGTCCCACCACCACCGGTGGAACCACCACCTCCTCCCGAGGCACCTCCGCCGCCGCCGTTGTTGCCACCACCTGTGTTGCCGCCGCCCCCGCCGCCTCCACCTGTTTCTTCTGGTGGCGCGGGTGGCTCGACATCACAACCGTTTGCCGTGCAGATCAGACCGGGACAGCAGCCGTTGCCACAGGCTTCACCGAGCCTCCCGCAGCGCGGACTGACTGAACAGACTCCTCCGTTGCACGTCATGCCTTCGCAGCATTCAGTATGCGCGGCACAGGTGTAGCCGGCTTCTGTGCATCCAGGGGCCTGGCAAAATCCCTGCTGACAGGTGAAATCGCCCAGACATTCGTCGCTGCTCGTGCACTCGCCACCGGCCCGTACTGCCTGCCGGCCGGCAATCGCGGCTCCGGTCATCCCAATGGCGCCAGCGATAAAGGAACGGCGATTGCTGCGCGTTGCTATCGCCATTGCCAGCCGATCGATCAGTTGCGCCGACATCTCCGCCCCTCCTGACTGACAACCCAACGACACACGCCTATCGCATGGCAGCTGCACACCATCCCTCGGCTTTCAAAGGAATCACTGCCGCATGTCGCTGGATTTTCCGTTTTCCATCCCTAGGTCTTGTTGAACGTTAGCAAAGCGACTTCGGCGGCGTCAAGAGCCATTACCGACGTCCCAGATTCCGTCGACGACATCGCATTCCTGATCTCCCGGCCACGACGGCATGGTGACCATCAGAAATCGAAACGCCTCCGCCCCGACGGTGCGGAACTGAAATGCCGTGCCGAGCGGGATCGTCAATGAAACGCCCGGCCGGAGACGGACGATCTCCTCCCGGTCACCCTGCTTTCGCCAGAGATCAGCCTCGCCATGCAGGACATACCAGATTTCCTCGACCGTGCGATGCCGCACCGGCAGGGAAATCGATCCGGACGCAAGCGTGCCATGCGCCATGCTGCCTCGCTCCCCGGCCAGCAGAACGCGGATCTCCGTCGTGTCCGGCGCCAGCGCGGACACTTCGGCCGGGAGCGGTTTGGTTTCGAATGGAAGTCTGGAGCGAGCCATCGCGTTGCATCCTCGCTGTACCGGCTGACTGGCACGACTCAGGGCGGTGACACACGGCGTCTTCGGACACCTGACAGTATGAATGCGCGGAGCGTACCATGCGTCGATGGAATTTCCTCTTGTCTCAGACGATCCGCTCGCCGTGCTGCGATCGACCCGGCCAGTCGTCCAGGCGACGAATCACGTTCGCATCGATCACGGCGCGCTCGAACAGGTCGCGACGCGCCTGCCTCAGCAATCGCCTCTGACAGTGGCGTGGGGTGAAGATCTGCACTATCGCGACGGGACCTGGCGCACCGCGGCATGGGTCTTTGTCCTCGACGCACTCAATTTCTGTTTCTGGTCGAACGATCCCCAGCGGCGCTGGCGAATATCGTATGGCGGTGAGTCCTGGGACGGTTACTGGGCACTTGTGGCAGCACTGCGGCGCGCGGTCGATGACGGCGAACCGGTCTGGGATGCCGCGTTTCTGCGCGACCTCGATGTGACAACGGTGGAAACGATGCTGCGGCCCAGCGATCCCGCTGATCCACCAATCCCGCTGGTGGAGGAGCGATGGCGGAACCTGACCGAGCTGGGCCGGGGTCTGCTCCACTTTCAGACGGTACATGGCGCTCCTGCGGACGAATCGCCGGTCCAGACGCTCTTGCGGGTGGCCGATCGATCGGCGGTCAGACTGATCGAGATCGTCAGACGGTGGTTTCCCTCGTTCGATGATGCCGTCGAGTGGAATGGTTCGCGGGTCGTGTTTCTGAAACGCGCCCAGATTCTCGTCGCTGATCTGAGCGCGGCCTTTTCCGGCGTGGGACCCGGCGCCTTCCACGATTTGAATGAACTGACCGCCTTCGCCGATTACAAAGTGCCGCAGGTGTTGAGACGTCTGGGTATCTTGCGGTACGACGACGCGTTGGCGGGATTAGTCGATTCCCGCACCCTGATTCCCGCGCGCTCAGGTTACGAAATCGAAATTCGGGCGGCGACGATCTGGGCTGTCGAGCTGCTCAGGCAGCGTCTGGCAGCACGCGGGTCGCTGATGGCGGCGCATGAAATCGACTGGGCATTGTGGCAGGCTGGTCAGTCGGCGCGCGACGGAGATCGTCCGTATCACCGCACGCTGACCATCTTCTATTGAATAGACTGCCTGCGCTGACTGGCTGGCTGTCGCCGTATCAGTCGACGAGGGTGTTGGCGAAGACCTGCCAGGCCAGCAATGTTTTCGCCGTCAGGCTGAGGACGATGTACGCCTTCTCCCCGAAGAGATAGCTGCGCCATCGCCCGATTTGCCCGTACTGCAGCACCATGTTAATGGCGAAACTGTTGAACAGAACGAAGAGTGAAACGATGATGCCATAGACGAAGGTAGGTACTCCCTCTCCCGTGGACTGGTCTTCCGAACCTGCTACCTGAATCGCCACCACAATCCAGGGCACGATCCCGGCGATCGAACCAAAGATGAACGGCAGCCAGTTGACCGGTTCGTTCTCACCACGGCGATGGTTCATCATTTCCATCAGCAAGCCGAAGAGGATCATCGACGCATTGACGCCAAAAATAGCTATCACCGCTCCGACGTCGCTGACCCCGGTGACCATGGCGATCAGGACCATCATCACCGACGCACTGATGGAATATTCCGCCCAGCGGGCGTAGTTGATCCGGTCGGCCAAATTTCGCCGGTACCATTCCCAGACGCCCGGAGCGGCCATCAGCAGGTGGTCGATCGCCGCCAGGAAGAGAAAGAACGCCACCGCGTAACCAATCGGCACATTCCAGATCACGTCAGGCGCGGTGTATGCGCTGCCTGGGGGGCCTCCGAGGTAGGTGCCCGTAATCGGCAACTTGAAATCGTTGCTGATCAGCGCTATCACGATAGCCTGGACCAGGTGGACGAGCCCGACGACGAGGTTATACGTCCGCAGTTTCTCTGGCACATCCGCTGAACGTTCGAGACCCATTGTTCCTCTCCCCACCACGTCACATGCCTTTGGAAGGCACCTCGATGATCAAGCCGATGGCCAGCGCCCAGCAGTCATCCGCAACCTGCCTGATTGTACTTTTGTTGGTAGATATCGTTAAAACCGGAGGGAATGCCCGCACGTCAAAGTGCGACCCGACGTCGTCACGGACGCTACCCACCCAGCCAGGCGAGGTAAATCTCCCGGGTGATCGGGGCGGCGAAGCTGATGCCTTCGCCCACACTCTCCACCATCACGATCGAGGCGATCTCGGCTTTCTCTCCGTACGGACCGAACGCGGCGAACCAGGAGTGCGGTTTCTGCGAGGTCGTGATCTGATTCTGAGCGGTCCCAGTCTTACCGGCGATTGGCCAGGTGAAATCCCCAAACACGGTGACGGAACCTGCTCCCCATGAGTTGCTCGTTTGATCCCGCAACGCGCTCTGCAGCGCGACGATCACC
>JBFWRO010000070.1:0-9386 GCA_050248865.1 Thermomicrobiales bacterium
CGAGCTCTTTGCCAATCCCGGTGGATCTCGGCTCTTTATCGAGAATCCGGACCGCCGGTGGCTCATTTGCGATGAGAGAGCGAAAAATGCGCGGATGGCGGATCGCGGCGTTCAAGACCACGATCGCTCCAAAAGAGTTTCCAGCGATATGCGCCGCGCCCATCGCTAAGTGATCGACCAGACCGGCAAGCTCATCGGCATCGTCGAGCACGCTGTCCTGACCGGGTGGCATCCGACTCTGGCTGTGACCGCGCCGATCGAACGTGCAAACAGCGAATGTTTCAGCGAGCGTATCGGCGACGCTTCCCCAGCTGCTGTGATCGCCTCAGGAGCCATGGACGAGCACCAGAAGGGGTCCCGCACCGTGCAGTTCGTAGTGGATTGTGGCGCTGTTGATCGCTGCAAAGGGCATCTGGTCCCTCCTCGAAGAAAGGGTTTAGCACGTTCCAGCCGGTTGCGGTCGACTCTCCGATTGTACAGAAGTCTGCCAACCCGGCAATCGTTGTTTTGCCATGGCAGTCATTTCTGGTCCTGGGCTCGAGCTTCGTCAGGACGTCAGTATGTATGAGTGATTGAGCGGGCAGGTGGTGACGGGGTCGTGCGGGAAGCAATCATAAAAATCCATCACGTTGCCACATCAGACCTTGATCGTATCTGTCCAGCGCAGCAGATACCCCTCGAGCTTCTGCAGGATCACGTCGGACAGCTTCCCAATGATCGCCAGCAGAATGATGCTCAGCACGATCACGTCCGCCCGGCCGCTGTTCTGTCCGTCGACCAGCAGGAAACCAAGTCCGGTCGACGCGCCGATCAACTCCGCGGCGACCAGGAAAAGCCAGGCCTGAGCCATCCCCAACCGCATTCCGGTCATGAGTGACGGCAGGGAAGCCGGCAACGTCACTTCCCAGGCAAGCGACAGCCGTCGGTAGCCGTAGGCGGAAGCCGCTTCGATCATCTTGCGATCGATTTGGCGGATCCCGCTGACCAGGTTGGCATACACGGGGAAAAACGCCCCTATGGCAATCAGCGTGATCTTCGGTTGCTCGCCAATCCCCATCCACAGCACAAAGAGTGGCACCCAGGCCAGTGACGGAATTGCCCGGAACGCCTGCACCGTCGGATCGACCATGTGTCCAACGATTGGCGACAACCCCACCACCAGACCGAGTCCAACCGCGATCGCCGCGCCAAACACGAATCCGCGCAGCACGCGCTCGATGCTGATCGTGATGTGCTCTTGCAACGCTCCGCTGTTCCACAACTGCTCTCCGGCCCGCCAGACATCGATCGGCGCCGGAAGCTGCCCACGCGTGTACACCTCTCTATTGACGACCACCTGCCAGAGAATCAACAGGGTGATTGGCAAGATGAGCGCCAGCGCCCATCTCTTCAGTGTTCGACGGTCGGGCGCGACATCGATGCGGGATGCCCAGGACGTCGTCGTAGGTGTCGGGAGCTGGAGTTGGGCCATGGTTGCATTCCCCTGTGACCTGGCGCTGACCGGGTTGCGCAACCCGGTCAGCCTTCATTGGTGTATCAGCTGGCAGGCTGATAAATTCCGGAGATGATCTCTGGAGCAAAGAGCGTGTTCAGCGCCTCCTGCGGATCCGAACCCGGTTGCAGCTGATCCTCAGCTTCGAAGATCGGAATCACCACTTCCAGCACTGCTCGCTGTGTGTCTCCCGGGGTAGGATCAATTTCGAGATTCGTGCGCTGCTGGAGAACGACCGTGGCCACCTCCTCGGTCAGTTCCGCTTCCTTGGCCAGAATCGCCGACGCATCATCCGGATTCTCCAGAATCCAGGCGCGGGCCCGCTCGTACTGCTGCAAGATCCGGGTGACCACATCCGGATGGTAGTTCAGAAAGTTCGCGCGGACGTTGAGAAATCCCCAGGTGTTGAAATCGATGTTCCGGTAGAAGAGCTGGGATCCCTCCTCGAGCTCAGTCTGCGCCATGTATGGATCGAGCCCAGCCCAGGCATCGACGTCCCCGTTGATCATCGCCACACGCCCATCGGCATGCTGCAGATTGACAACTTCGATATCGGAACCCGAAAGCCCAACCGAAGCCAGCGACTGGAGGAGGAAAAAGTAGGGATCGGTTCCCTTGGTCGCCGCGACCTTCTTGCCCGCGAGATCCTCGATCGTCCCGATGTCCGACCCTTCGGGCGCGACCAGCGCCGACCACTCGGGCTGAGAAAAGAGGTAGAGCGTGTGAATGTCCGAGCCATTGGTGCGAGCCAGCAGTGCGGCCGAGCCCGCGGTCGATCCAATTTCGACCACATCCGAGCGCAGCCATTCGTTGGCCTTGTTGCTGCCGGCACTCCAAACCCACTCGATTTCCGAGCCCGCGAACTCCTCCTCCAGCCACCCCTGGTCGCGGATAACGAGGCTGCTCGGATTCCAGAATGCGTAGTCGAGTCGAATCTTGTCCGGCACTTCCGCATCCTGCGCCAAGGTCGCTCGTGGCGATGTTGCAGCGAAGCCCGCCGCGGCAATTCCCGCCGCGGAAACTCCGCCAACAAATGACCGTCGTGATATCCGTGACTGCATACTCATGATCGTTCCCCCTGGTGCATGTGACACACGTTTCCTCGAGAGATGTCGACCTGACATCCCAAAATCTGATCTATCGCTTGGCAAATAGGCTCGTTAGTCCGCCGCGGCGCCGTAACTCAGTGCGGCGGACTCGATACATGGCTCCTCGAATCCAAAATGACGCAGAATCTTCGTGCGCAACTTCGCGACGCCCTGATCGGAGCGATCGCGCTGCCGATGACGTGGAACGGTGAGTGTTTCCACGATCTGCCCCGGACGTGATGACATGATCACCACCCGGTCGGCGAGATAGAGCGCTTCGTCGATATCGTGAGTAACCATCACGACGGTTGCTCCGATTTGGGAACGCACCCCCGCCAGCAAATCCTGCATCTGCATGCGGGTCAGAGCATCGAGCGCGCCGAACGGCTCATCGAGCAGAAGCACCTCAGGATGCCCGATCAGGGCGCGGGCCAGCGCGACGCGCTGGGCCATGCCGCCAGACAGCTGATAGGGGTAGCAATGCCCAAATCCCTCGAGCCCAACCAGGCTCAGCCAGTGACCGGGTGATGGCTTTTCTTTGGTCCGCCGCGCGCCGACAGCCACGTTCGCCTGCACCTTCTTCCAGGGGAAGAGGCGCGGCTCCTGAAACATCACCGCGCACCGAGGGTCGCGCGGGGCAACAGGCTGATTGCCCAGCAGAATTTGCCCTTTGGACGAGGAATCGAGACCGGCCAGTAGACGGAGCAGCGTCGATTTTCCACAGCCACTGGGACCGACGATTCCCACGAACTCCCCGGAGGCGATGTCGAGATCGATGCCGGAGAGCGCGGTTACGGCTGAGCCATTCGACCCGAATCGTTTTTCGACACTGCGTAACTTGAGTGACTCGGCCATCACGTGCTGTCCTTACAGAGGTCAGAAAAAGACCCCTGGCTTCGGAAGCGAGGGGTTCGTCAGACACGGCAGGCAATGGCCGGTTGTACCGATCCTCATCTTCCAGATCATTCTGTCGGAGTTAGCACCATTCCATCACTGGACGGTTGCTGGGGCTTCAACGGGACGGTCCCTCTGCCCCTCTGGATGAGCGGTATTCTTCAGTTGTTGATGAACATTATACGGAACACGTGGGCAATGTCAAGCGCTTGTCTGGGATCACTTCAAAAGCGCGACCGGCTGTGCGTTCGCAGGGGGACGGGCAGTGCCGAGAGCGAATTTCGGCGAGACTCGTTCAATGAAATGCGTCGTGAACCAGGACGCACCATGCCACTGCTCGCGACTGCTGATGATTGCTGACGACTGATCAGGACACACTGCACCAATGGATCCCACGGACGTTGGTCTGTGTTCCCGGCCGTTCGCTAGCCCGGCAGAGTCCGGAGTGTATCCCCACTGCCGTGTCAAGACTCAGCAGCCAGTGGTCTACGGCATCAGAAACTCGGCCACGTCGACGATCGCTCTCCGCTCGACCGAAGCCACGCAGGCCATGACGGCGGCCAGGCTTTTCAAGTTGTCCCTGCCAGTATGCGCTGGAGCCGGCCCACCCTGCACCGCGCTTACGAACGCCAGTAACGATCCCAGCGTGTCACGCGACGCTGCTGGTTCGTAGGGCAGAATCTCCTCCTCGTTGCCAAATATCCGCCGATGGACGATGTCGGTATGCGGGTCCCCGACCCCGCCGTCGTTCCAGACCCGGCCTTGCTCACCGACCATATCCCACCAGGCGCTCCAGGAGGTTCGCTCCCGGAAGGTCGCGCCCGAACCCTCATAGGTCACCGGCACGCCATTGTCCAGCTCGAGCAGCACCGCGCAGGAGGGATCGTGCTGGTATGGACTATCCGGCGAACGCCACGAATGCGCGTGCACCCGGGCGATGTCCCGGCCCGTCAGATATCGCAGAAGGTCCCAGTGATGGATGGTCATGTCGATGATGTAGGGGTGTTGCATCAAATAGCGGAAATTGGTCGCTTCATAGAACAGCCGCATGTCCTCCTGACAATTTCCACCGATCGCCACCAGTTCGCCGATATCGCCACGTTCGATCGCCGCTCGCAGCGTGACCATCGGCGGGCGGTAGCGATAGTTCTGACTGACGACCAGGAGCTGTTCCAATTCCTCGGCCAGCGTGACGAGCGCGAGGGCGTCCTCCATCGATGCGGCCAACGGTTTCTCCACCAGCACCGGTTTGCCCATTTCGAGCGCCACGCGGGCCACCGCAAGATGCGTCTGCGGTGGGGTGACGACGATCACTGCGTCGGCCTCGACCTGCTGAAGGGTTGTCGCCAGGTCAGCCTGTGCCTCGATCTCGGTAAGTCCCAGCTCTTCCGCCACACTGATGCGTCGCTCGTCCCATGGATCGACCACTGCGGCCAGCTCGATCCCTGGTGTGGAGTGCACGAGTCTCGCCCAGACAGGACCGAAGCTCCCCAGCCCGACGACGACGATCTTGACGGTTTTCATGCTGTTTCGGTCCTCATGTGTCGCGTCGCGCCAATTGCCTGCCAGTCGTACGAGCACCAATCCCTGGATTCGAAGCCCACTGCCATCCGGAAAATCAGCAGGCGGGTGAACCGACGTCACGATACCGAAGATTGCCAGCGCGCGCTGACTGCCAGCGCGCGCCTTTCAGGCAATCGTACGGTGGCCTGGTTATCGGCTCGTTGCTCCATCTCGTGCGGCTCGCCATTCCTCCGCAAGCAAATCGTAGCTGAGGTACGCGCAGAACCCATCCTCGCAGGGCGTATCCCAGGCAATCATCCCGGCTTCCCGGTAACCCTGCTTGATCAGCGCCGCAGAGGAACGGGTGTTGATGTCCGCCACATGGGAGTAGACCATGTGCAAACCGATCCGGTCGAAGGCATATTCGAGCAGAAGATGTTTCGCCTCGGTTCCGTATCCCGCACTCCGATGCTTCGCCTGAAAGATCTCGGTTTCCGTTTCGCCCCTGGCATGGACCCACGAAATCTCGCTCAATCCATTGCAGCCGATCATCTCGCCTGTTTCCCGCAGGACAATGGCGAAACGGATCCATTCCGGCGGTTCTTTCTTTGCCAGAGTCTTGTGAAAATGGCCATATCCGTGTGGGCTGAACACCAGTCGGCCTTCCGGATAGTAGGTTTCGGTCTCCTCCAATGCCCATCTGGCCACCAGCGCTCCTTCCTCCGGCTTGAACGCACGCAGGTAAAGGCGCTCCCCCAGCACGATGGCATCCTCGGGTCGATCGTCGAATGTCGCGGTCACCCGCGGTCGCGCGGGACTGGCAATGTCGCGATCGACGGAGCCAAAAACGGGAGTGGCAGGTTGCCCTAACCGGACAATCCATCGCGGGTTGAAAAACTGGTAGTGCACGTTCTCTACTCGTGTTCCTTCCACGAGACAAGCCTCACGGTGCCTCACCGCGATCCGCCCTCCAAGTCGACGGACCTCCGCCTCGACTGCCGGCTTGAGGCCGGTATCCACGACGGTGACAGTTAACTGGTGTCGCTCATCGAGCATCCACGGAATCAGAATGCCCAGACACTCGGCGATCACCGCTCCCTGCTCGGCATCGGAAGCAAGCGGATCGATGCTGGGCAGGATTTCGCCGAAGTACCAGCCTTCCGTGATCACCTCGACCGAGCCAACCGGCTGATCGTTATCCCGTCGGCAGACGAGCATCGTCATCCGCTCGTGGAGAATGTCGGGATCGTCGACTTCCAGGCTTTCCCTGATCTGCTCCTCCACGACATCGGCAGGTGCCGGAAAAGGCCGCTTGCGCCACACGGCCGCTGTCGGGGCGTCGTCCGGCTCGAGAGGGCGGAAATAGATGCTCTCGCCGACCAGGAATGTCTGTCCGGCGCTTCGTGGGGAGGCAGAGCGTTCGGTCATGATGCGTACACCACTTTCTGCTGAACGATTGGTCGGGCAGCGCGCCACTGAGGAACAGTGCCACGTCTCCGAGTACGGAGTTCTCACATCGCCTGGGGCTGCAGCCCGCTGGACAAGGGATTCGAGCGGCTCTGACGCCCCAATTAGCTGGAGGGCTTGCCACGCACCCGCAAGATTACTCGTGATAACGGGAATACCGTAACGTAATTCGAGACCGGAGACGGCCTCGACGACGTGCCAGTTGGTGCAGGAAATAAAGATCGCGTCCGCTCGTGGGTCATGAAGTGTCCCGACGAGCCTGACGGCGTCCTCGGGGCCGAGTTGTCCGATTTCCGGGTCAGTCGCGCAGCTCAGACCGTCAATCGCCAGAACCTCGAATCCGCTGGACTCGAAGAAGTCCCTCTCGATCGCGTTCAATGAAGCGATGTAGGGTGTGGCAATCACCAGCCGCTGAGCCTCGACCTCGCGCAGAGCGCCAAGCACCGCGCTCGTCGTCGTTGTTGCCGGGATGCCCGTAGCCACGTTTATCCGCTCGCTGAGGGTCGCATCCCAACCCGATCCATGTACCAGGCTGCCGGTCGTACAGGCAAAGAGGATCACCTGCACACCACTCCAGACGAGCAAGGCAGCCGCTTCCTCGAGTTGATTGCCCTCCAGCATCTCGGCCAGGGCGGCGGCGGTCACCTCACCGCGAGGCAACACAATCGGAGCCGGATAAACCTGGACTCCCGCTGGCATCAGGCGCTGGAATTCCGGTAGGACGCTGGTGTCGGTAGCCAGAGTGATCAGCCCAAGTCTGCCACGTTCTCCATACATTGAAAACACTCCAGGTGACGAATCACCTCGTGCGATCCGGGTTCTGTCCGCTGCTTGCTGATACCGATGACAGTTCAGGTCTCAGCGAATCGAATCCATCATAGCCAGCTCGGGCGTTTTCAGAAAGTGTCCACACGCGCAGGATTGATCTGGCGTCTGTGTCGAGCATGACCATATTCCGATGTGCATCCCAGTGGAGCAGGGAAAACCCGCGGCGCGGAGGGCGAACCCCCACGCCACCGATTGCTATCGCTGTGTTGCTTTACCAGCCTGCCGGGAGCAGTATGGTCTCGCAGCCGGAGGACAGGCAAACGATCTGCGCGTCGGCAAGCGTGGCAATAGCCTCCTCAGATGGTCTGTGATCCGCCGACTCGAGGAAAAACATCGCCACGACATTTTTGGTCCGCTGCCAGACCTGGTACCCCAGGGCTACAAACCCGGGCCCCACCTCGATTTCGTACTCCACGAGCAGAGATCCTTCACCGGACGGAGAGCCTGAGGGCTCGACGATCTCGAAACCTGGTGGCAAAAGGGACGGTACCTGAGCTAGATAGTCAGCTGCACTGGAGTCATCGGCAAATGAAAAGTGCCTGGATGCGAAGTACGGATCGAAAGGATCGGATCCTGGAGAACCAAGTCCCTGCCCAACTTCATAGACCGATTCCATCTCCGGCGAAAGGAATTGACCGAGATCGTCTTCGTAACCGTTGTAGTACGGAATGAGCTCTGCACCGATCAGCCGATAGCCCTCGCTGCTGAATCCCGGATCGGCCTGATCTGCCGAAAGTACCAGGGCGCGTGTAGAAAGACCCGGCACGGTGCCGCCTCGGGCTTCCTCGACTCGCTCGATTAATCTGGCGGCGAGTTGCTCGACCTGGGCGACAATCAGAGGATCAGATGGTCCCGGATTCTCGACATCCTCTACGGTCATGCCATAATCGATGATCCCTGTGGCCGCAATGATATTCCCGATCCTGAAGAGGGTATCGATCTGGTCAGACGGACCTTCTTCTTCCATTGTGCCTGACGTCGTGCGTGTCATCACCGCCTGATCTCCGATCGGGCCGGAGGGAATGAGTGATGAGTCGACAACGGCGATCGTCACCCCGCTGTAATCGGAGTTGATTGCCCAGGCAGCTGCAGCTCCTTCATCTGTGGCGTACTCATAGATGGAACTGAACACCACTCGGGTCGGCGGACTGTCCGGGTTGCCTGGCTGCTGCGGGATGCCCAGATTGCTTGTGTAGCCTTGCAGATAGCCAGCATCGGTCAGTGTCGATTCGACCTCGGCCAGGGGAATGTTCAGGAACTCTGCGCGGATCGCGCTGTATTCCGTCAGTGATCGGAAGTGCCCGTTTTCGAACCTTCCGGTCCCCTCGATTCCCACCGCGGCCGCATCGCCTGGCGTAAGACTCGTCGCGGGCAGGTCAAGGAGGCCGTCACCACCAGACCTTTGAGCGGTGACTGAGGCATGCGCCACTGCGGTCAACAGCAGCGAAGCGATGATCAGAAACGTTCCAATGAAAGCGCGCATCCTTCATCCTCCTGCTAAGAATTGTTCGACATATCGAAAAGAACTGCCGTGATCTCGTATCTCTGTGAGTTGCTGTCCAATGAAAGCCAGGTGGTCATGAACAGCGGTCTCCTTGCCCCGCCGCTCCGGTTTGCCTGACCACGGCTAAGCCAAACCAGGGTTCTTTGTGTGGGAGAGCGTGACCCTGAGATGTAACCGCTTCCCATCGTGTCCAACTTGCACGACAAACCCGCGGTAGACAGCTCGGTCAGCGCCTGAAACGTTTCGTCGCTCGTGAGTGTCAGGGTCGCCTGCAAGATCGCCGGGTTTGCGTTAGAGAGCGCTGGAGCAACCGCTCCTGCATCAAGATGCATCCCGACTGCCTCTCCGCTGGCCAAAATCTTCAGCACCGAGGCGTCAGGGACGTGTTCCAGAAGTTGACCCTTCATTCTCACTGCGGTGACTAAACTGCCCACGACTCTCGCTCCTGGCTATCTGGTTGCAAGGTAAGCCTGGACGTTCACGTTCTGGATGTGGAGAAATACTCATTCCCGGCGCGATAGCGGGAACTCGGTCGACCTCAGATGATTCCCGCTTTGGTAGCGGTCACTGCAGCTGCTGCGCGCGAAGGAACATCGAGCTACTGCAGTAT
>JBFWRO010000071.1:0-9375 GCA_050248865.1 Thermomicrobiales bacterium
GACTACCCTTTCCGGCCTCTGCCGGGTGATGAGGATGTCTGGTTCTTTCTCGATCAGCTCGAATTTGGCACGTTGCCGGTTCGCGTTCCGGCCACTGACCATTATCTGGCCATCCGCCATCGTGGTCTCGATACCGACCGGGGCCACACCTGGGTGAACCAGTGGACTGGACAGGCGCTGGAGGACGATTTGCTCGCGCTCGATCTGGTTCCTGGCGGCCCGGAGGCACTCCTGCCTGATTGGGCTGTGCAGTTCTACCGGGGTCTGCTCATCTCGCCACCGGAGTGAGACCTCGCTCGGCGCGAATCGCAGAAACCCGGTCCCTCACCGCGGGAGCGATTTCTTCGATGAACAACCGCAGTCTGGGCGCAGCCGGAACGCCCCAAAACACGAAGGTTCCGAATCCAAGATCGACTGCCAGATGCGTCAGGACACCGATCCAATGCTCCACCGGACCAACGATTTGGCTATCGTCGTCCGACGTTCCTGATTCTACAAGCGGCGCCACATCGCCAGCCACGTTGTAGATCCTCCGGATTGCTGCAGGGTCCCTTCCCGCACCACGCGCAGCTTCGTCGATCGTGGCACTGGAGCGGGCCGCCTGAGCAGGTGGGACATACGCCATCGATGGCACCCATCCATCGGCAAGCTCGCCAGTTAATTGCAATGCCCGAGGACCTACAACGCCCAGCCAGATACTCATGTCATGCGCAGGCACAGGTCCTGGCCTGGCCCCCTGTGCCGGGTAGAAATGACCTTGATGGCGAAGTGATCGGCCTTGCCAGGCAGCGCGTATGAGTTCGATCGACTCTCGCAAGGCGGCGAGAGCGTCCTGCGGCTTCCGAACTGGACCTCCCATTGCCCAGATTGCATCCCAGAACGCCCCGGCGCCCAGACCGAGCTCGAACCGGCCGCCGCTGAGCTGATCGAGCGTTGCCGCCTGCTGGGCAAGCATCAGCGGAGGACGCAGCGGCAGATTGGCGACGTCCGGAAACACGACGATGCGCTCGGTCTGCGCCAGAATGAATGCTGCCAGCGAAAGCGCATCGAAGTGCCTGGGCTGGTAAGGATGGTCCTGGATACCGATGATGTCGTAGCCAAGGTTTTCGAGGTTTTGGCCGATCTCCAGCGTTCGCTGGGGATCGCCTATCGTTGGATCGAGGAAGAATCCAAACTGAATATCGTGACCGTAGTCGGGCATGAAAGTGAGTCCTGAGCTGATCGCTGATAGTGGCGCACCAATATCGGAGCATGATAGATTCATGCGCATGCAATTATCAAACAGTTGACCAGCAGGGATTCGGACTTTGACAGTATCTCATTCGAAAACAGAAGCTCCGCCGGAAG
The DNA here is from genome assembly GCA_050248865.1 of Thermomicrobiales bacterium. Classification (GTDB taxonomy): domain Bacteria; phylum Chloroflexota; class Chloroflexia; order Thermomicrobiales; family UBA6265; genus JAHBVL01. The sequence continues at coordinate 1,348 of JBFWRO010000071.1, forward strand.
GTCTTTTTCGCGAACTGCTCTACATTCACACACTGCTGCGACGGGATCTCGATCGCGTCATCAGGCTGGCTGCGGAAGTCCGGGCGGGCCAGCCTGTGCAAGCAATCACAAACGAGGTCAGGAGTTTGGAAACAAACAGCCCGCTGTGGCGCCTGCGGGAGGGCTGCTGGCGCTACTGCCGGTTCGTGCACGGCCATCACACGCTGGAGGATGCGGCACTGTTTCCAATGGTGCGACGCAAAGATCCGAGCCTGCGGCGAGTCGTCGATCAACTCGAAGAGGATCATCTGGTGGTTCACCACATTACCGAGAGAATCGCTACAGAGGCGGGGAAGGTCGTGGCGTACGATTCGTTCGAGACGAGGGCAGATCTCGCGCAAGCGCTGGACGACCTGGAAACGCACCTTCTGAAGCACCTGGCATTCGAGGAGGCGTCTCTGGGGCCACTGCTCAGCACCTGGAATCAGCTGCCACTGGACTGACCGCGATGAGCGACGCGACCTCCCACTCTCCGCACTCGTGTCTTCAGGCGTGGCGACAACTCCGTTCGATGTACGTCACGGTCGAGCAGCAATTGACGGGTGCGCTCGACGCCGCGTGCGGACTCACCCCGGTCGAGCTCGAAGCGTTGGTGCTTATCGGCGATCAGCCCGATGGGGTGCGGCCAGGAGACATGGGCAGCGGCGTCGGATTGAGTCAGCCCGCGATCAGCCGGATGATCGATCGACTGCAAAAGCGGGGACTCGTGGAGACGTCGGCCGACCCGAACGATCGGCGCAGCGTGAGGGTCTCGCTCACCAGCGAAGGCGTGACAATTGCCGGGCAAGGCATGGTGGTCTATACAGAAACCATTCTGGTTGCGCTGAATGCAATGCTGGAGCCAGATCGATTGCAAGCGCTGTATCGTGCGATGGCGATTCCCGGCCGGTGATGGCTGGTTGGCCGCTCAGCTGCCTTATCGACCGAGCCATTGTGGTTTCAGAATGACCATCACGAGACCGCGGTCCGGCACTTCTCCGGCTCGCACCTCATAGGCAACCTCACCGTTTGGGTAGAAGGTCTGAAAAACCGCTGCCATGTTCTCCACTCCGAGCGCAGCCGGAGGATCGACCCATATTCTGGACGTGAAGCGAAAATTCTCGTAGGCCATGACCCAGTTGTACGCCCCGGGCACTCGGCGGAGCGTCATCTCCTGGCGCGCCTCGGCCGGATCGATCCTTTCGTGAAAGAGCAGGTAGATATATCCCTCATTGACATGCGCCATCCAGATTTCGTCATAAATCGATTGATTCCGCACCGCAAATTCGATTGCCCCGTCGATTCCATAATGAAAATCAAAAGAGGTTTCCTCGGCATAGCGGGAGAAATAGGCATCCATATGCTGAGCCGACTGCACCACCAGCAACACAGCGAGCGCCGCTCCGGCTGCCCCCATCGCGATCTGGCGTGATCGCACCGAGGGAGCGCCGGACCAGGAGCTCACGATTCGCCACATCTCCAGCATTCCGAATGTCGCGATGAGGACGAAAACGGGTAATCCATGCATCACGCGAGGCGCGGAAGGGCTCGGCAGGGAAATAGCGCCAGGAATGGGATAGAGGAGGAGGGCGAGAAGCAAAAACAGGCACACGCCTCTCTGCCACTCATCCCGGGGCCTGACGATCCTGAACATCGACAGAGCGACGCCAATCGCTGTCGCGATCGCCAGGGCAAGGGGAATGGCGCCAACGTCTCTGGGCAGTACCCAGGGATAATACTCACCCCCTTCCTCCAGCAGAAACCCGGGACCGAAATAGTCCAGGTATTGTTCCGCGAGAAATGCGGCGTCAACCTCGGTCCCCTCGGGAAGGTATAACGAGTTTTCTGTGAAGACAGAAACCTCCTTCATGCGCGCGCTCCCGGCGTCGTCGAACAGCAGGAAGCCGTAAATGGGAAGGGCAAAGAGCGCGAATATGAGGGCCGCCATCGCCAGAGGACCAGGCCCGATCTTCAGGTAACGGCGCCACCACGCCACTGTCGCCGCGAAGAGCAACATCGGCACGTAGCCTCGCAACGACTGGTAGGTCGCAAGACCGAGACTTGCGACAAGAGCCACCGCAAAGATCCAGCGAGCACTCTGCAGCTTTGCTGATTTCGTCAAGGCGATCATCAGGAGAGCGACCACAACCGGGACGATCGCGGCCGGGATGATCATGCGGCTCTGAATGATCTGCCACGGGCTCAGGGCGATAAGCCAGGCTGCCAGCAAGGCTGCGTGCCGATTGTCAAAAAGTGTTCTGGCGAGGAGGTACATCAGGGGGATGACCATCAGGGCGATGAGCGCATTCCACGCCCGCAACGCCGTCACATCGAGTCCAAAAACACGGGCGGCCGGAATGAGAAATGACGTCTGGACCGGAGGCGTCCAATCCCCGTAGGACTCGATGCCAATAAAATTCAGCGGATGCCCCAGGTGATCCCGCCCTGACTGAGAAAGGCTCCAGGCGTCATAGCTATACACCGCCTCATCCTGATTGAAGCCGCGCGGCAAATTGCCGATGTCATAAAGACGCAAAGCTCCGCCGACGACCATGGCCACGACCACAAGCGAGACCGACAGCCAGTCAAGCGCCAGCAATCTGTCGTGAAGTTCGGTGCGCACGCCATGAAAGCGCCAGACTCCCGCTGACATCTCTCCGTCGGGCGAAGGATCCTCGGCGTCGGACCCAGCGAGGTCGCTGACTGAGATTTCGGCCGCCTCGTGCGCGGATTCGCGAGCTTGTCGACGCACCACTTTCGCTCCGATGGCATCCTGCGTTTCGTCACAGCGTCAATGCAGACGGTAGTGTGATTTCCCGGTTTCCATTCCGGCCAACGTCAGAACATGATCAGTTTCGCGCCGATCATGCTGGGAGCTGCGGCTCGCCACACCGCGACGGCGAGCGGCGACCCTAGCCTCACACCGCAAAGGCCTGAAATCAGGCGGAACGCCGCGAACCTCAATCGATCGGCTTCAGATTCGCCACGATCTGCGCACGCCGCGGTTCGAGGAACGGCGCCAGAACGACTTTTTCGCCGAGCGTGGACTCATCTTCATCCACGGTAAATCCGGGGCCGCCAGAAGCGATTTCGAAGAGGATCCCGTTTGGTTCGCGGAAGTAAAGGCTCCGGAACCAGTAGCGATCGACTTTGCCACTGTTGGGGATACCCATGCTCACCAGCCGTTCTGCCCAGGCATCGTAGTCGCCATCAGGAGTTCGGAAAGCGACATGATGAACACCACCAGCCCCTTGCTGCGTATACGGAAGATCGGGTTGCACTGCAACATGGAGCTCGGCGCCTGGCCCACCCGGTCCCATCTCATAGACCTGTACGGCGTGTGTCGGATTTTCCTGGTGCGGATAGGCCCGGACAGGACGCATATTCATAACCTCCTGAAGCACCTTGTCCGTAGGCGCCAGGGACGGAACACTGAGCGTGATCGGGCCGAGACCCCGGACCTGGTATTGGGCGGGGACCGGGCTCTCCTCCCACGGGAACGACTCCCCAACGCCCTGGTCATCGATCAGCGAGAGACGCTGACCTTCCGGATCCTCGAAGTCGAGCGTCAGGCGTCCGTCCCGTTCCTCAGTCTCAGTGTGAATGATTCCATGCCGCTGAAAACGCTCTCGCCAGTAGTCCATCGACGATGCTCCGCCGACGCGCAGCGCGGTACGGACGATGGCCGGCGCGCCTCGCCGCTCGCGCGGCACTGGCCAGTCGAAGAACGTGAGGTCGGTGCCGGGGCTGCCCTTCGCGTCGGCATAGAAGAGATGGTAAGCGGAGACGTCATCCTGATTGACGCTGCGCTTGACCAGGCGCATGCCGATATCCTCGGTGTAGAACCGCTTGTTCTCACGAATCTGGGCGGAAATCGCGGTGAGATGATGAATTCCGGTGAGGTCCATAGAATCGCTCCAGGATTGAGATGGGCCGTGATCGACGTTGATCACAAGGCGTCAATGGTACCAAGTGGCGGGAACGCTCGATCATCGCGGCGTCACCTGTGAGTAAGAAGTCGATCCGGTCTGAACGGCTCGAGCAGCTCGGATAATTCGCCTTGCAGAATCTCCTCCGCGACAAGTCGTCCGAGCAGAGGCCCCATGGTCGCTCCACTATGAGTGACGATCAGGGAGAGGCCGTCGACGCCGGTTGAACCAGCGACGGGGTGCCCGTCGGCGGGGATCGGTCGCGCCGCCACATACGACTCGTCGATGATTGCATGCGCCACCGACGGCAGGACCGAGGTCACGCGATTGCGCAGCGCGTCGAGCACTTTCCGCGACGGCCTTTCGCCCGGTTCGACTTCTGTGTCGAAGTCCGTGTGGCGCATCATGATTCTCTCGCCTGCCACCGGGCGGATGTGCATGGTCTCGTCGTGATGCACGGCATGAAGTCCCTCCGTGACGGCGCTCGAAATCGCAACCATGCCCACGACGGGCGCCAGCGGCAACTCCAACCCGGCGGTGGAAATCAGGCCCGCGCTGTCGTTACCTGCGCAGACGACAAGGTGGTCGCTTTCAAGCGTCGATCCCGTGGTCAACTTCACGCCGGTGATACGGCCTCCACTCTCTCGCAGCGTCGCAACTTCGGTTTCATGAAGAATCGTCGCGCCACCTTCAGAAGCGAGGTCGATCAAGGCCGAAGTCAATGCCGGAGCGTCGACGTAACCCTCGTCCTGAAACCAGGCGAATTCATCGACGCCAGCAGGCGGCTGAAGAAAGGGCTCGATCGAAATCAGACGGCCAATTGGCAGGAATTCCGCCGAGTATCCCCAACTCCGCAGTCTGGCGACTTTCTCGTTCAGCCGAAGACGTCCTTCGACGGTCGTCGCCCATTCGGTGTTCCCGGACCAGCGAACGGTCGACCTGCTCCCGAGGAGGTCACTCAGTCGCCGGTGCTCCTCCATCCCAGCCTTGTTCAGGTCGAAATACGACCGTGGAGTCTTGGCATTGGCATTGAGCCACGCAAAACTGGCGCGAGTGGCGGAGTTGTAATCGTGGCCGGCATCGACCAGGGTGACCGATGCCTTCATCTGCTGAAGAGAAAATGCCAGGGAGGCTCCGATGATTCCACCACCTACCACAACGACATCTGGCATCGCATTCCCTCCCGGCATCGCACGTGATATCCAAACCCAGTGCCCCTGTATCCTATCAGCGGGCCCGAAAATCTCGCCGGCCGACCGTCAGACTTTCACAAAGAGCAACCAGCAATGCAGGCCACCAGCGGTGTGATTTATCTCGATGCCGATGCTTGCCCGGTGAAAGATCAGGTTTACCGGGTGGCGGCGCGGTACGAGATTCCGGTCTGGGTGGTGGCGAATTCGCCGATGCGCATTCCCGAAATGGCGAATCTGAAAGTCCGGCTGATCGTTGTCCCGGGGACGCCTGACGCCGCGGACACCTGGATTGCCGAGCGCGCTGTGCCGGGCGATCTGGTGCTCACAGCGGACATTCCACTCGCTGCGCAAACCGTCGAGCATGGTGTACGAACGCTCGATTTCAGGGGCAAGGAGTTCCACCCGGCCAGCGTTGGCAATGCTCTCGCGGCCCGCGACATCAACGCTCTTCTCCGTTCGATGGGAGAGCTGACAAGAGGCCCGGCGCCCATCACCCAAAGGGACCGTGGACAGTTCGCTTCGTTGCTGGACAACGTGGTATCCGCGATGTCCCGGGCAAGGCCAGGTTCTCCTTCTCCGGAACATTGAGCTCGCGGCGTGATGAACGCGCCGGCGGTACGCTGTCGCATAACGGATTGCATCTGCTGGCGAATCAATGAAAGAGTGGGCACATGCGCGTTCTGGTTGCGGAAATCAAACAAGAGGTCTCGACGTTCAACCCGGCCATCAGCAGTGTCGATGACTTCGTTTTTTCCAGCGGGGATGAGATCTTCGCGTTTCACGACGGAAAACCGATCGAGGTCGGCGGGGCAATGACCGTCTTCCGCGAGGCTGGAATCGAAATGGTCGGCGCGTTCAGCGCGCGCGCGATTACGTCAAATGGCGTACTTTCTGCTGACGCCTGGAATGATATTTCCGGACGCTTCCTCGACGCGATTCGTGAGGCCCCGGAGGTCGACGGCGTTTACTTTTCGATGCATGGCGCGATGTGCGCGCAGAACGAACTCGATCCGGAGGGGTACTTGCTCGCTGAGACACGAAAAATACTCGGCGAGGACATTCCGGTCGTTGTCACGCTCGATCTGCACGGGATCGTGACAGACAGGATGCTCACACACGCGGATGCGGTCGTCGTCTATCACACCTATCCACATGTGGACTTTTACGAGACTGGCGTGCGCGGCGCTAAATTGCTGATACGGATCCTGAAAGACGGCGTGAAGCCCGTAACCGCGATGGTCAGAATCCCGGCATTGGTCCGGGGAGACGAGATGATCACCGCGTCTGGATTGATCAGTTGGCGCATTCGGGAAGCCCAGGCGATCGAGGCCAGCGAGGGCGGCCTGTCGGCAGGGATGTTCTGGGGCAATCCGTTCACCGACGTGCCTCAGCTCAGTTCGAACAGCCTTGTCGTCACCGACAATGATGCGGAGAGGGCCAGGCGCGAGGCCATCGCGATGGCCGAGAAGTTCTGGGCCGATCGGGCAAAAATGCAAGTGCCGCTGGTCAGTCTCGCTGACGCAGTTCAGCAGGCGAAAGCGGTCACCGGCGGCACGGTGATCATGGTCGACGCCGCCGATGCCACCAGTTCAGGCGCATCGGGTGACAGTAACGCCATTTTGCGCGCGCTCATCGAATCCGGTTACGAAGGCAGCGGACTCTTCCCTATCGTCGATGCACCAGCAGTCGAAGCCGCGTTCGAGGCGGGCATCGGCGCGACAATCGACACGACGCCGGGTGGGACGATCGATCCTCAACGGTTCACGCCTCTCCCGGTCACGGCAACCATCCGCCTGCTCTCCGATGGTCGATTCATCAACGAGTCGCATGGCACGGAGTGGTACGGCGGTCCCACAGCCGTTTTCCAGGTGGGCAAGCACGTCGTCATTGCCACCAGCAGGCCAGTCAGCCTGTATGACCGCTCGCTTTTTCTGGCGCATGGCCAGGATCCGCGGCGATTCGATCTGGTGGTTCAGAAGTCACCACACTGCCAGCCGCGGTTTTTCTCCGATTGGGCAGCAAAGCTGATCGACGTGGATGCTCCCGGATCGACGAGCGCGAATCTCCCCTACCTGGGTCATACGGTGTGCCAGCGGCCAATGTTTCCCATGGAGCCGGACACGCAGTTCCAGCCAGAACCGCTGATTTTCCAGCGAGATTGAAACCTGTCCGAGACTCCGTCAGGAAAACTCCGGCAACCACTCCTTATGCGCGTCCAGGAGATCGTCGACCAGTGCGACGATTTGCTCCGGGTCGAGGACAGCGGCGGTATGGGGGTCGAGTAACGCCGCCTGATAGATCCGCTCGCGCATGCCGGTTAGCGAAGCCTCGACCGCCAGCGACTGTACATTGATGTTGGTCTGCATCAATGCGGCGAGTTGTGTCGGAATTCGTCCGACCTGGACCGGCTGCAACCCATTGTGGTCGACCAGGCAGGGCACTTCGACGACGGCGTCAGCCGGCAGATTGGCGATGAGACCGTTGTTTTCGACATTGCCATAGACGACTCGCGGTTGTCCGGTTTCCATACTGTGAATGATCAGCGACCCATATTCGCCGGAGTGGCCCTGACTGGCCGCTGCCTTCCGGGCGTCACGTCGTGCGCGGAATCGTTTCGCCGCGTCACGATCCTCTCGCTCGGCCATAGCCAGCTTTCGTTCGCTGGATCCACTCAGCGTAGCCGCCCGGGCGTTTTCCTCGGCGGTGATCACAGCGTCGCCACCACTCAGCAGTGCTGCTCGCATTCCCGCCCAGCCCTCGATCTGCTCCTCACAGCGGGCGGGGTACTCATCGAGCGGGATATTGAATTGCTCTATCAGTTCAGGTCTATCAGGTTTGATGAACCAGGGCACGTACTCACTGAAGTGCTCACTCGACTCGGTGACGAA
>JBFWRO010000072.1:0-9253 GCA_050248865.1 Thermomicrobiales bacterium
ATTTCGACGATCTCGAAGATGTCGAGGCGATACGAGCCGATGCCTTCCAGCCAATCCTGGCGCGTACGGCGGCCGATCTCGCTGGCGGTATAGACGAATTCCGGAGCTATGACGGCATCGATCGTGACGAGGTCTCTGTTCAGAATTGCCGAGATGACCCTGCGCTCACAGGCTCTGATTTCCTCGACTGCGTCGGACATCGTCATTCTCTCCGGTCGGCAACAACCACCCACGACTGGCGCATGTGGTCAGCGTAGCAGGCGGCGGAACGTCCCGCGTGAGACGCTGACGCCGATTGCCCAGACTGCCGGCTACCCGAGACCGTACGGACGGCACGATTTTCGCCGAATGCTCGAAGAGGTCAATCCGCCGCTGACGCGAATGCCGGAATCAGACAGCCCACGTCGGTGTACTCGATGTCGTCGAGCGAGGCAGGCCGATTCTCTCCGCACATTGGGCAGGCCGGGTCGCGGTCGAGCTTGAGTTCGCGGAACTCCTGGTAGAGCGCGTCGTAGGCGAGCAGCCGGCCTACGAGCGATTCACCGATACCGAGGGCAATCTTGATCGTCTCGGTGGCCTGGATCAGTCCGATCGTGCCCGGCAGGACCCCAAGCACTCCCGCTTCAGCACAGTTCGGGGCCAGTTCTGGTGGTGGTGGATCGGGGAAGAGACACCGGTAGCAGGGTCCCGCCGGCGGATGAAACACAGTCGCCTGACCTTCGAAGCGGAAGATACTGCCGTGGATATTCGGTTTGTCGAGCAGGACACAGGCATCGTTGATCAGATAGCGGCTGGCAAAATTGTCAGTGCCATCGTAGATGATGTCGTAGTCGGCAAAGAGATCGAGAACGTTTTCCTTGGAGAGCCGGAACTGGTAGGTGTTGACGTGGACGTCCGGATTGATCGCCTGAATGGCGATCTTGGCTGATTCGACCTTGGGCATGCCGATGCGGTCGGTCGTGTGAGCGACCTGCCGCTGCATGTTCGAGTCGTCGACGAGGTCGTCGTCGACGATGCCAATCGTGCCGATACCCGCTGCGGCCAGGTAGAGCGCGGCTGGCGAGCCGAGACCGCCGGCGCCGATCATCAGGACTTTGGTGTCGAGCAGTTTTCGCTGGCCTTCTTCACCGACTTCGGGAAGCAGGAAATGCCGGCTATAGCGCCGGCGCTGTTCGGGCGTGAAGCTCTTCGGCACATGCCAGGGAAGATTCGAGATCTTCCAGGAGTTGAACCCGCCGTCCAGATTGAGGGCGTTGGTGTAACCCAGCTCCTCCAGCGCCTTGATGGCGAAGGCCGACCTGGCGCCGCCAGCGCAGTAGACGACGAGCGGGGCATGCTTATCAGGCGCGACGTTTTCGATCCGGGATTCCAGGTAGCTTCTGGGAATGTAGTTCGCCCCTTTGATGATCCCCTGCTCGACTTCATCGAGCTCTCTGACATCGATGAAGGGCACCCCCTCACGGCGGAGGCGCTCGGCCTGTTCGTTGGTGATGTTGGTGATCTCGGATCGGGTTTTTTCAAGAAGATCGCGGTAGGTGGTGGGCATATCCTGGAACTCCAATCGACACGCCCTCTGGGCGAGTCGCTATTCCTTAGTTGTCTGTCAAGATAATAGCAAATGTGGCGGACGGGCAGGATCGCGCGTCCGCCAGAACGATACCACCTGGAGCGACCCCGGTGAGTTCACAGTGCCTCGGCCGGTCGCCTGCCGCGAATGTAGCCCGCTTTGTCGCGAAGACCGTAACCAATGGCCCGATCGACCGCAATATGGGAAAGCCAGGCGAGAGCAGCCACGATCACCCAATCCGGAGCCTGACCGGACATCGCCACGAGGAGCGCGATGAACGGGCCGCCTACGCTGTGCAGCGCGTTGTAGAGGCGCACTGCGCGAGGATGGAGTTGCCCTTTGGCGAGGGCAGGCGACATGCCATACAGCAATCCCACGTCCGGCATGATTGCGAACAGCAGCGCGATCCATCCGTCACCCTGCTCCTTCGCAAGCCAGAAAACGGCGGGAATGGTAAAGACCGCGACGATCGCCCAGACGAATCGGGCCCTTTGACGCAACAATCGAATGTAGCTCACTGCAAAGCGTGCTCCAGGTCAGCGATCAGGTCGGCGGCATCCTCGATGCCTAGCGAAAGGCGGACAAGGTTGTCGGCGATTCCGGCCGCGGCGCGGTCATCTGCATCCATGCCCCGATGAGACGACATGGGCGGATAGAGCGCCAAACTGTACACATCGCCGAGGGTGGTGCCGGGCAGAAACACGTCGAGCGCTTCCAGGAAGTGAAATACGTCGTCGCGACCGGCGTCGCGCATTTCGAACGACACCATGCCGCCGCGCAGTTCCGTCGAGAAAACGCGCCCGGGCGCATCGGTTTGAAAGCCTGGCCAGTGCACGCGTTCGACACGCGGATGACCTGACAGGTAGCGGGCGACAGCCTCCGCATTCGCGCTCTGCTGTCTCATGCGCAACGGCAGCGTCTTGATCCCGCGCAGGGTCAACCACGACTCGAACGGTCCCGGCACGCCGCCGACAAGCTTGGCCAGTTCGTTGAGCTCGAATCCCCGCTCGGCATCCGTGCACACGGCGCCACCGGTGACATCGCCGTGACCGCCCAGGTATTTGGTGGTGGAGTGGACCACGGTGTCGACGCCGAACTCGGCGGGACGGACAAGCGCCGGGGTGGCAAAGGTGTTGTCGCAAATGACCTTTGCCCGGACCGCGTGAGCGATATCGACGATGGCCGGGATGTCAGCGACCCGGAGAAGCGGGTTCGAAATGGTTTCGCAGAGCACGACGCGAGGCCGCACCGCTTCGACGGTTGCACGAAACGTGTCGAGGTCGAAGAGATTCGTAAATGTCGTCTCGACCCCCAGCGAAGCGAAGACCGTGGTCAGGAGCTGGGAGGTCGCGCCATAGAGATCGGCAGACGCGACGACGCGAGAACCGGCTTTGACGTCGAGCAGCAATGCGGCATGCAATGCGGCCATGCCTGAGGCAAATGCCACTGCGCGATCGGCGCCTTCGAGCGACGCAATGGCTACTTCGAGCGCGCGGGTGGTTGGGTTCCCGTAACGGGAGTAGGCAAATCCCTCTTCCTCGCCGCCGAGGACGGCGTCGAGGGATGCGATGTCATCGTAGAGGTAGGAGGTGGACGGATAAATCGGCGTGGACGTCGGCGCGATGCGGTGAAGATCCGATTGCTCGCCGGCGTGCACAGCTCGCGTGGCGAAACCGCGGGACTGCAGGGGGAATCGCTTCGACCGATCTGTCATCGCCGCCTGTCTCCAGAGGGGTTGCAATCCATGACTCGCACCGTTGCGCCAACCCGGCAGGAGTATACGAGGACCTGGCAAGACAGACCTCGCGTTCAGCAGGCATGTTCAGCGTTGAAGTTCACGCGGTTCAAGCCGCTGGAGTTGCCGCCGGCCCGATACTGAACACGAGTACCAGGGCCTCTCCCTCGGTGGAGTTGAGATAGGCAAACCTGCTGCCTTGGTGAGCGAAAAATGCGTTGCCGGCTGTCGCGGCAATTGGCAGGTCAATCGGGGCCATTTGTCCATTCGAGGCGAGGCTCTCCAGATCTCCGCCCTGGCTGGAGACGTCGACCTCGCCGGTGAGAGTCAGCACGACCTCTTCCCCGATTACCGAGTGAGCGGCGATGCCGTTTCCGGACTCCAGATAAACCTCGTGGATCACTATCTCCAGCGATCCTCGCCTCTTGTGATCAAACGAGCCGAAAGCGAGCGTCTGACCTGCGAACTCCGGTTGCGGGCTGCGGCCGTCCTCCGGCTGGGAGGGTTCAGTCGGGATGCCGTCCCGCTGTAGTCTCAGCGTGACCAGGACCGCAGGTTCCGGGCCGGGGTTCCTCAGCCGGATCGAACGTCCAGATTCGACGATGATCTCGCTTTCCAGGGCCTTTCGGCATGATTCCCGTGTGTCCTGCATTTGCCCGAGGCTCGAAGTTGCGACGCTCTCACAGGTCACCGTACCGCTCTGCATGAGAATTACGATGCCGATCTCATGGAAAAAATCCAGCTGTTCAAACGGGTCGAGGGAGAATCGCTCCAGGATGAAGCCGTCGCTGGCCGGGGATTGCACCAGCGTGACCGCCGCGAGCTGCTCCACGCGACCGAGCGCGGGCGCCAGAGGGAACGACCAGCGCTCGATGACTTTCGATCCACGGAATTTCAGCAGGTCGAATTCGGGCAGACTGCCTCGAGCGTCGAGCCGTAGTCGCACTCTCTCCTCGTCAGCCGGCAACTCGCTCTTGACAGACACGGCGACCAGGCCCGGCTCGCGGAGGACTGCCGTGGCGGAGAGTGTGACTCCAGGTGAAACCAGGCGTACAGCGTCGATGTATTCCTCCAGATCAGCACCTGAGGCCGGGCCACTGACATCGAGTGAGTGGTCGACGAACTCCGGGTGCAGGGTCGATCGAAGGTTTGTGGGATTGCCGGTCGATAAGAAGTCGTTGAAGGCGTCGTAGAACTCGTAGGTTCCCCGAAGCGACGCGGCGGAAGAGGCCGAGGCCGGTGCTGGCCAGGCAGACTCTAGCGTTCTGAGCTGGCCGACGACGAGACCGGTCAACAGCATCAAGGTCAATGAGAATCCTGCGAGGGTCCTGTTCATGGCGACTCCTGCCTGGACGGCAACTCATGAATATGGCGGATTCCGCAGCCATAGGTGGACTCACGACATTTTGGAAAGGGGTCAGTCGGCCGGCGAAGGCCGGAATGGTGATGGCCGTCAGGTCATTGGTGGCAGCCGTAATTTGAGCACCCTGTCGTCGAACGAATCTCCGACATACAGACTGCCCTCGTCATCGACCCAGAGTGCGAAGGCGCCGACGAGTCTGTCGGATCCGCCGATCATGTTGAACACGAGTAGCGGCGTACCGTCCGGGCGAATGACCTGAATCCGTCCATTGCCGAAGTCGGCGACGTAGATGTTGTACGCACCGTCGATGAAGAGATTGGTGACCTGGTTGAACTGGCCGGGGTCTCCCCCTCGCTCTCCGCCCAGCATGCCGAGAAACGTTCCATCGGCATCAAAATGCTGGATCCGCGAGATGGCCCTGTCCGAAATCCAGACGGTTCCGTCTGGGGCCACCGCCACGTCGGACGGCGCGCGGAACTGCCCTTCCTTGCCGCCGAACTCACCCCAGGCGGCCAGCAGGTTTCCTTCCAGATCGAAGACCTGAACCCCTGGGTAGAACTCTGTAACGACGTAGACTCTGCCGTTGACTGGATCGACCGCGCCAAGCGGCTTGTTGTACTCGACATTTTCACTCCCTTCGATTGTCCATTCCTTGAGGAACTGCCGATCGGGGCTGAACTTCTGGATGCGGTCGTTGCCGCTGTCGAAGATGTAGATGTTTCCCTCTGCATCGAAACCAATGTCTCCCCCCGGTGTTGGATTGCCAGAACCGACGAGGCCGAAGTTGAACGTGCCCGGCTCCTGTCCAGGGCCACCCCAGATGCTGGTTTCAGTTCCATTCGCGTCGAGGAGGTGAATGGTCGCGTCGGCGTCTGGGTCGAAGGCATAGATCTCGCCGTTTGGACTCACCGCGACGCGCAAGTATTGGTCGTACCCGTCGTTCTGGTTTTCCTCCGGCGGCAGATCCCATTGCCATAGGGTTTCGATGCTTTCCGGATTGACCATGACCTCAGGCGTTCCCGCCGTCGAGCTTTCGGGTGTTGCGTTCGGTTCCTGAACTGCCGCCGGGAGGTCCGGTGGAGGGGAGTCAGGATCGGACTGGCGAATCAGGGCGAATACAACTGCGCCGACCAGGAGAAGCGCGACAGCCGCCGCTCCAACGTAGCCCACTCCTCGACGTCTTTCCGGGAACTGCAACGCTCGCGCCGGGGATTGCGAGAACATGCGTGCCTGAGCTTCTGGACTGGCAATACGCATGGCCATTTCCTCTCTGTGCTTACCAAGCAAGTCGTCGAGCATGCGGTCCGCAAAATCCGCTCGGGGGATTGCCTCCTCCGCCAACCGTTCGATCTGTCGAACGGTGCTCGCGAGATGGGGATCGACATCGATCGGCAACACTTCACTGGAGCTCTCGGCGAAGGCCAGATCGTCCCAATAGGCCGAAAGCGCACGTTCGGCGGCCTTTTGCGGTCGGCGGAATGGGAGGCTCATCGCGCACTCTCCGGGATTTCACTACCTGTCATGAGCGCCTTCAACTTGCCGATGGCCCGGTACTGGGTGGTATGCACCCAGGCGCTGCTCTTGCCTAACGCCTGGGAAATCTCTGGTCCGGTCAGACCTGCCAATCGCATCTCGATCACTGTGCGTTGGTCGGCAGTGAGACGCGAGAAGTGGCTTTGAAGCTCGATGAGCGACAGATGCTGATCGGCGGATTGCTCCATGCCAGAGTGCAGGGATTTATCGAGCTCCGCAGCTTCGAGAGAGAGCGTCGGGCGGTTTCGGCGCTGGCTATCCACCACTTCGTGATAGGCGATCGTGAAGAGCCAGCTGCGGAATTTCTCGGGCCGGAAGCGAGGGAGGGATTCGATTACGTGCGTGAATACCTGGCTGGTGCAATCCTCCGCCCGCTGCCGGTCGCCGAGCCGCAGGAGACAGAAGCCAAAGATCTGATCAACGTGCCGGCGGTAGAGCTCGGTGAAGGCGACGGGGTCGGTGACCGCCCGAACGGAGAGCGATTCGTCCGATTCGGGCAGAATCGACAGATCCGATCCGGTTGCTGCTCTGGTTGTGTGTTCGAACATTGCGCCGGTCCGATCGCCTGCCGAAGTCGTTCGATGGTGTGCTGATAGAGATAACGTTGGTTTGGGCAAATACTGACAGACGACCGGCGATCTGTTGCCAGATGCCGATCCGGTATATGTTCGAGTGTCTGCCAGATCGTGAGGTTCACCTTCCTGTGGGCCACTTGCGGTGACTCGTCACGGCGATCGTCAGCGACAGTGGACCGTTACTCCGCCAAATCTGAAATGGCTGCGACCCAGAGTTGCGGTTCGTCGACGGCCTCGTTCACGCTGGAAAAATCCTGGCTGGACAGCAGCGGTGCTGAAAAACGTGCCTCTGTGTCACGACAATGTGAGCGTCTACCCGTTTCTGGCCCAGACGTCGCCGGGGCCAGTTTCGGACACCATGCGACTCTCCGCCCCGGCTTCGCCGACGCATGACTCAGCCTTAATCCAGCCCGCGGTCCGGAGAGCTTTCACTCCCTGTCGAGGCCCTGGTCTACCGCAGGAACCGGTAGAACACTGATGAGCAGAAAGGTGGCCGGAGACTGACCGTCTGACAGGTAGTTGACGACTGCGTTGGAGGGAGCTGCAATCACACGTGGGACCTGATCATCGCTGAGCGTGCCGGGCAGGCTCTGGTTCCAGTGGTCGAGCTCACCGATCGTTGCCGTGGCATCGACAGTTCCGTGCACCACAACCAGGAACTCCATTTCGAAGATATGACGACCTGTGATCCGGGCACGGGGTCCGAGGTGGACCAGATGAAGCACGATCTGGTTCTGCTCTGCGCCGAAAAAATCGACGACGTGTTGGGCGTTGACGTCAGGTTTCTGAGAGGACAACGACAATTGGTCACTTTTGATGTCGCCGTCGTAGCCGAGGGTCGCCTTCGTCAGCGTGATGTGCAGCAGCCGGGCCGTCTCCGGAGCTCTGTTCGAGAGTCGGTAGGAATCTGCCGGAGAAATCGCGATGATCTCTCCCGCGCCACGCCCTCCGCGAGGCTCGATTCCCGCTGGCGAACCGCCACCGGCGGAGGTCATTTGCGACCGGCTCGCGGCCCCGCTCAGGGTGAGGCCGATCGTGCCGGCCTCGATGACGATCACCGTTCCCTGATGCTCGACGACTGCCAGATGGTCTCCAGGCGCGATCTCGATTTGTTCGACCTTCATCCGCCGACCGGATATTGCTTCCGAGACGAGGTCTGTCAGCGCTATCGACGTCATGGTGGCAGCGAATGGCAATCCGGGAGATGACCACCGCTCCATGACTTTGCTCCCAACGACGCGCAGGAGGTCATATCCGCCGGTCGATTCAGCATCGATCTGCAGGTCGCCCGCAGTACTCGTGATCTGGCCCGATGCGGCGAGGGAGGAGGTGACAAGGTCGTTGTGTACGACCATCGCCGACGCCGTCATACGCAGGCCGGGGAACGCCTGCCGCAGTGCGATGAGTTGCGCCACCAGGTCATCCGCCGATCCCGATTGCTGAGGCGAGGAGTGGTCGGCGAAATCATTGTGGAGCAGCGCCCGCAGATCGGAGGAATCGCCGGTCTGGATGGTGGTGTTCAAGGCTGCGTAGAACCGATGTGCCGTATCTGCCGCGTTTGTCACCGGACCTGGTTGGGGGTGGGGTCCGGAGACGGCAATGGAGGAAAGCTGGCCCACCACGATGCCGGTGAGCAGCATCAACGTGAGCGCAAGAGTGGTGACTTTTCTGCTCATCGTCCGGTTTCACCGTGCATTCAGCCCGAAACACCGACTGAATCCATCCTGGTGGCAGGCGCTCTCCCAGCCATCAGTACTGGTACCGAGATCCGGATCAGGAGCGAAAGTTCAGTACCGGAGGAATGCGGAGGTTGCGCAGGAACCGCCGGCTCTTGACCGTTCAGTTTTCGAGAAGATCTCGGCTGCGAGCGACGTCGACGGCATCCCACCGGGACTGGACACCGAGCTTCGAAAGAACGTTCGCCACATGTGTCTCAACCGTTCTCTCGCTAATGAAGAGGCAGTCGGCAATTTCCTTGTTCGTCCGGTGATCAGCAAGGAGGTCCAGCACCTGCTGCTCCCGACGCGTCAGGTCAGCCGTGGATGGTTTCAGCGGTTTCTCTTCCGGATGCCATGCAAGCGCTTCGGCGACGGCATCGGTGGTGGAGAGCGTTTCGCCAGACTCCCACGCGCTGGCAAACTCTGCCGGTCCGAGGTGCGCGAGAGCGGCTTCTCTGGTGGTCAGTCGCAATGCTGCCTCGTCGCTCGACAATCGCCTCTCGAGTCGCTGGATCTGGCAGGCGTCGAAGGCCATCCAGCGTGCGGCTTTCCCCGAATCACCACAACTCTGCGCGACCGCGGCGAGCTCGGCGAGGTTGTGGCTGACCTCGATGGGGGTCTCGGCTTCGGCGGCGATGGTCAGCGCCTGGTGGTAGTAGCGGCCAGCTTCGACGGGTCGACCCTGCAGCAGCTCGAGCCGGCCGAGCAGGCGCAAACTCAACATTCGGACGGCTGGATCGACGATGAACTGGTCATACTCGA